>JAHWKY010000023.1 GCA_019347575.1 Actinomycetota bacterium
CGTGTCGTACTGGGACGGCGGCTACGTCAAGCTCGATGTGACCGACCCGACGAACGCCGAGTTCCTCGGCGACACCGACTACCAGGCCATCGACCCGCTGCTGAAGGAGCGCACCCGCATCGAGCTGCCGCCGGAGGGCAACGGCCACCAGGCCGAGTTCACCGCCGACGACCGCTTCTTCATCGCGACCGACGAGGACTTCGCCCCCTACGCGGTCGGCGACTTCCAGATCACCACCGGACCCAACGCGGGCACCTACCCGTCGGTGGCGGTCGGTGGCGCCGCGCCGGTGACGCTCCTGCCCGACAAGAAGCTGAACGGACCGACCGTGTACGTCGGCTACGCCTGCCCCGACTCGGCGGCGGTGCCGCCTCCCCCCTCGAGCCTGACGCTCGACCCGGGGGAGGAGCGCATCGCGGTCATCCAGCGGGGTCCGGTCAACGACCCCAGCGCCCCGGAGGATCCGTGCTTCCCGGGCCAGAAGGCCGACCAGGCGGTGGCGGCTGGCTACGACGCGGTGCTGTTCGTGAACCACCACGCGGGCGAGGCGGCGAGCCCGACCGCGCCGTTCTGCGGCTCCGGTGCCTTCACCCAGCCGGTCGTCGCGGTCTGCACTACCCACGATGCCTTCCACAAGCTGTTCGACAGTGTCAGCAGCGCGTACCCGGAGGCCGACCCGGTCCTCGGGGACATCGGTCACGAGATCTTCGTCGAAGCGGTGTTCGACGGGTGGGGCTACGTGCACCTGTTCGACGCCGAGACGATGCAGGACCTCGACCAGTACGCGATCCCGGAAGCGCACAGCGAGGCGCACGCGCTCGACTCCGGCGACCTGTCGGTGCACGAGGTCGCCACGCACCCGACCGACGCGCGTGCGGCGTACCTGTCGTACTACGCGGGTGGGATGCGCGCCGTCGAGATCCAGTGCAAGGGCAAGAAGGCCACCAACTGCGAGCTCGTCGAGACCGGCGGCTACCTCGACGAGAACGGGAACAACTTCTGGGGCGTCGAGACGTTCATCCGGGACGGCGAGACGTACGTGCTCGGCAGCGACCGCGACCACGGCCTGTGGGTGTTCACCGATCCCACCCGGTGACCGCACGTCGGTCCGGCGTCAGGGGTGGCGGGTCTCCCGCCACCCCTCCGTCGTACTGACCCGGCGCGTCAGACCGAGGTGCGCCGGCGTGTCGCCCGCAGGCGGAGGTGCGCCCCGACCGCCGCGAGCACGAGCAGCAGCGCGACGAGTCTCAGCGCGCCCCGACCGGTCGCGCCGTCCACGAGCGCCTCGATCTGCGCGAGCGCCGTCACGGCTGCGTCGAGGTCGCCGCTGACGTAGGCGGCGGTGGCGCCGTCGAGCCCCTCGGTGCCCACCAGCCCGATCCGGGCGATGGGGTTGGCGCCCCGCCGCCGCGCGTCCAGTTCGACGAGGTCGTCGCCCACCGACTCGTAGCGGTCGAGCAGCGCCCCGAGCTCGTCGAGGTCCCCGGCGGACTCGTACTCGGGCTCGATCGCGTCACTGGGGTCGGCGTCGACCTCCGAGGTGGCCGCCGCGAGCGCGGCGACGCGCTCGAGGACGGCGTGCGCTTCGGCGGCGCGCTCCTCGGCCGGTCCGAACTCCCAGCGGGCCAGCTTCTCGCGCACCGCGAGCGGGGCGCTCCACGCGCCACCGGCCGCCACCAGCTCGTCGTGGACCACCAGTGCCGCGGCTCGTGCGTCGAGCATCCGCGCCTGACCGTCGTTGAGGACGTGTGCGACGAACACCTCCTCGGCCCGTTCCGACCCGCCCACCCGCTCGAGCAGGTCGAACAGGTAGCGCCAGTCGCGCAGCCGTCGCAGTTTCTCGGGATCGCCGTCGCCCTGGTAGGCGATGTGACCGGCGAGCGCGGCCGCGATGACGTCGCGCAGCCCGTCGTCGCCGATCTCGTCGGCGAGCTGCTGCACCACCGCGTACGACGCGTTGTAGGCGAACTCCTCGACCGCGAAGTCCTCGTCATCGAACGCGAAGACCTCGGTCCAGTCGTTGAGCGGACGGGCACCGGGGGCGGCGGGATCGATCGGGTCGGGTGGCAGGCTCTCCTCGTCGAGCTGCGCTGCGGCGCGGTTGGAGATGGTCTCGGCCAGGCCCTCGTAGATCCAGCGCTGCGTGAACAGCTCGTCGTTGAACCACACGTGGGTCAGCTCGTGCAGCAGGGTGTGCACGTCGAGCTCGTCGCCGACCTCGATCAACGCCAGCTCGGGGACGTAGAAGCCGGCGTAGCCGACGTGGTAGCTCGCCGAGGACTCCAGCACGGTCAGCTCGTCCTCGGGCAGGTCAGCGCCGATGAGCTCGATCAGCGCGGGCAGGCCACGCTCGACGGTCTCGGTCGCGAACGCCGCCCAGGCGTCGTCGCCGGGCCACGCCTTGACGGCGACCTCGGCGTCGCCGATCGACACCTCGCGGACGACGAGGCGGTCGTCGTCACGGGCGGACGCGACCAGCAGCGCATCGTCGAGGTGGGCCAGGTCGTCGAAGCGTTGGATGCGGCGGCCGTCCTGCTGGTCGACCTCGCCGCGCAGCCCGTGCAGCGAGTTCGACAGCGACAGGTGGAACGACTCGGGGAGGTCGAAGACGATGTCGATGCGGCCTGGATCCCCCGGAGCGAAGACGAACCAGCTCGCGAACGCGTCGTTGACGCGGGTGACCGACTCCGACCGGGCGGGCTGGCCGGGCAGGTCGAACTCGACCACGATCGACTGCGGGGCGCCGTGCACCAGGTTGGGTGACAGGTCGACGTCGACCAGCGAGACACCGTCCTCCTCGGCGCGGACGCTCACGGTCAGCTCCCGCCCCGACGAGGTGCGTGCGACGGCGTTGGCGACAGGACCGATGGTGGGGATGGCGAAGCTGTCGACGTACGGCGTCTCGATGTAGAAGGTGCTGACGCGAGAGGGCATCGTGTTGGTGAGCGACAGCTCCATCGTGACTTGGACGAGCTGCGCGGGCGGGTCGAGCCGGTAGGTGGACGTCGCGTCGACGATCAGGCCGTCGTCGGCGTCCTGTGCCGTCGCGGGCTGCGCGAGCAGTCCGAGCGTCGCGAGCGCCAGCGCAGCAACGACGACCGCGCCGCGCACACGCGGGCGCCGACCGAACCGCGATGCGGAGAGCTGAGCGTGTCCCACCGATCCCCCGAGCGCACGGGGGACGCGTCCGGGTCCCCTCGTGGAGTCGTCTCTCACGTCGGCAGGGCGGACCCCCACTCAAGCTCGTCCCCGCTACGGGTCGGGTTGTGTCCAGGTACGGCCATGACGTGGCCGCGTCATGGATCCTCCGTACATCGAGGAAGGGTTCTCGCGGGTCAACGTCGAAGGAGCCGGTACGGGAGAGAGCGTGCTCCTCCTCGCTCACGAACGTGGAGGAGCAGAGGGAGGATGCACGATGCGCGGACGTCACCGTTGGCTGTCGTCGATCACGGTGCTCGCCTTGGCGGTCACCTCGCTGGCTGTCACGAGCGCTCGGACCGGACCGACCCTGGTGGCCACGAACGAGCCGGCCTACCAGGCTCTGGCCCGGGTGTGGTCCGACCCCCACGGGTGCCTGTCGTACGGGCTGCCGCAGACACCCCCGAACGTCTCCCCCTGGGCCAAGGGGCGGGCCTGCGCCACGCAGTTCCTGTCCTACCAGGAGGTGATCGACGGGGCGCGCTTCCTGCAGCAACGCTTCCCCGAGTTCGTGTCGGTCATCCGTCTCGACCAGGCCTACGACGATCCCGACTTCCGGTCCGCCGGCATCCCCCGCACGGTGACCATCGATGACGGCACCGCCAAGGTGCTGAGCCGCGACCGGCGGCCGCTGTACCTGCTCAAGGTCACCGACTCGACCTCCGAGATCCCCGAGTCGCACCGCCTGCACTTCGTGTACGGGCTGTCGATCCACGGCATCGAGCGGGCCGGCGTCGAGGGCGGCGTGCGCGCCCTCGAGGATCTGGTGACCTGGGCCGCGTGCGAGCGTGAGGAGTACCAGCAGGACACGCCGGCGTGCGCCATCGAGGGGCCGTTCCCCAAGCCCATCGTCGAGGGCCAGACCGATCGGCCGGTACCCACGGCGGGCGAGACGCTGCGGCGCTCGGTCATCTACTTCCAGCTCGCCAACCCCGACGGCTGGGCGCGCGGTCAGGCCGATCCGGCGGAGATCCGGGACGGCTCCCCCAACCTCAACTACACGCCGGGCGTGTTCTACCAGCGCTACAACGGCAACGGCGTGGACATGAACCGCGACTGGCCCGGGCAGGGCTACGTCTACCGGCCGTACTCGCCTGCCTCCGAGCCGGAGACTCAGGCGTTCACCGAGGTGCTGCGCGGCATCCGCGACACCATCTCGCCCGACGGACCGCTCGGCCAGCGCTTCGCGGGCGGCATCGACCTGCACGGCCAGCTGGTCGCCGAGGCGTACTCGTTCACCCTCCTCGGTGCGGGACAGCGCGACTACCGCAAGAACCTGTCCACCGTCGACCAGTCGCTGCGGACCTGGGAGGACCAGACCCAGCGGCTGGCGTGGTCGCCCTACATCGGCACCCTGTTCGACGTGGCCGATCAGTGGGGCACCGTGATCGACACCATCGGCTACCAGGTGTCCGGCGCGATGGCGGACTGGTACGAGAACGACGCCATCGGCCTGGGGGCGGTCGGTATCGACAACGAGATGTCGCTGTCGCACCTGGCGCCCAACAACGTGTTCGAGCCGATCAACGAGCAGATGCACATCGACGGGAACAAGGGGCTGATCTACTCCCAGATCGCCTCGATGCTGTCCGAGACCGACGAGGACTTCCTGCTCCAGCCGACGGGCAGGATCGGCTACGTCCGCAACCCGGTGCGGATCGAGGGCGACGGTGCGCCCCGCCTCGACAACCCCGGCTACCCAGCACAGAACGACATCGACGTCGTGGTGCCGTGCCAGTCGACCCTCGGCGTCGACATCGACGCCACGCTGCCGTGCAAGGGCGTCACCTACCAGGGAGGCGGGACGCCCTGGGTGGAGTTCGACGTGCGCGGTCCGGCGGAAGGGATCTGGAACGGCGGTATCACCGTGACCACGACCCACCTGCACGCCACCGGCATCTCGGCGGGCACGATCGCGAGCGTCTTCCTGGAGCGTCTCGACGAGGAGGGCCAGTGGCAGACCGTCGCCAGCGACTTCAACCAGTCGATCATCTACCTGCAGGCGGGCCAGATCGTGACCGCCAACGACCCTGAACCGGGGCGCTGGCGCGTACGGCTGGGCAGCTCCGCGGGGCAGCCGGCTCGCATCCGGATCGACTTCAACCCGGTGACGGCGGAGGAGGATCCGGGACAGGCCGCCTTCTCCGCGTCCTCCATGGACTTCTTCGAGGATCTCAACGACTACATCGCGGATCCGAACCTGCAGGTGGAGCCGGTCTCGGTCGAGCAGATCGCGGCCGACCCGAGTGTGCTGGACGTCTTCGACTCGCTGGTGGTCGTCAACCGGATCGGCGAGCGTGGGTTCCTGACCGGGAAGCTCGGTCTGTCCGCGGCGGTCGCCGACGCGTACTTCGCGGCGCTGCGGTCGTTCGCGGAGGGCGGGGGCAACCTGGTGCTGACCGACGGGGCGCTGGTCGCGGCCGAGGAGTTGGGCGTCGTGCCACTGGGGTCGGTGGCCACGGGCAACGCGGGTGCGGGCCGTGGCCTCGCCGCCCGCTACGAGTTCGACGTCCAGGGGCGCGGCGACACGTGCAACGTCGACCCGCTGCTCGCCGACGTGTGCCTGCCCGGCACCGCCGGCGGGACCACCCGCGTCGCGGTCGAGCCGACCCCGCTCGGCTACTCGCCCGATGGCAACCTCGACGACGGTCTCGACGCCATCGAACCGGTGGCACGGATGCAGCAGGCTTGGGTCGACCGGACCGCGTGGGAGACCGGCTGCACCAAGACGGACCCGGCGGAGTGCACCGCGTCGACGTTCGTGGGCGAAGGATCCGGGCAGACCGCGCTCGGCGAACACGCGGTCGGCGACGGCGTGGTGCGTATCGCCGGGGCGATGTTCCCTGACCCCAACTTCGCCCCCGGTGGCCCGCGTGACATGCGCTTCGGCGTCGCGTCCTACGCGCTGTCGTTCTCGGCCTGGCAGATCTTCCTCAACCTCGTCGACTACCAGCGCACCTGACCGCTCCGCGTCTCGAGTCCAACGAGACGCGACCGGCTTTCAGGCCCGTCGCGGCTCGGGCAGCCGCGGATGGCGCTACGGCCGGGGCGCGGGTCGTCCAACTCCCGTCACTCACCGGGCCCGTAGAGACCGAAAGCGAGCTCGGGGTCGCCGGGTACCCAGGAGTCCTCGAACTGCGAGCGGTTGCCGATGGCGCGGGCGCGTTCGAGCAGCTCCGACCCCAGCCGCAGCTGGCGCCGCTCCCAGTCGGCCAGCGCGTCACCCAGCTCGTCGTGCTCGACCAGGACATCGGCGAGGATCCACGCGTCCTCCGCTGCCTTCGCGGTGCCTGCCGCGGCGTGCGGCCGCACCGCGAAGGCCGCGTCGCCGATGAGCAGCACCCGGCCGAAGGCCATCCGCGGCACCGAGATGTCGTAGATCACCTGCACGAACGTCGCCTCGGTCCTGAGCACGACCTCGGCGATCTGTGGGGCGAGGTGGTGCTCGGCGAACGAGCGGATCTCGTCGACGAACTCGTCACGGGGCGCGCCCGGCGGCAGCGAGGTGCTGTGCTGGCGGCCGTCGCGATCGGTGAGCAGGTCCTCGAGCTCCGCGCCCGCCCCGACGTTGCGGTACCAGACGAAGTTCATCAGGCGGCGCCCCGGCTCGAGCTCGCCCTCGATGCTGGGGATCGGGTAGACGAGGATGTGGCTGTCGGGCACGAGCTGGTAGGTGATGGCGTCGCGTAGATCCTCGAACGTGGCCTCGGTCAGCTCGGCCTCCGGGACGGTGCCACGCCACGCCACGTACCCGGCGTACTCCGGCTCGACCTGCGGCAGCAGCAGCGACCGCGCCGTCGAGGCGATCCCGTCCGCGCACACCAGCAGGTCGCACCCGTGAGACGTGCCGTCCTCGAAGCGCACCTCGACGTTGCCGTCGGTCTGCTCGAAGCCGATCATCTCCTTCTCGAGGTGGTAGCGGTCGGTGCCGAACAAGTCGAGCAGCGCGCGGTAGATCGTGTTCCACGACGAGAACCGGATGCGGCGGTCCTCCTCGAACTGCACGCTGCCGTCGGGCTCGAGGTAGCGCACCTTCGGGGTCGCGGTGATGACGGTCTCGACATCGAGCACGTCGTGCTCGACGAAGTAGCGCACGGTCGCGTCGAGCACCGCGATCCCCGCCCCGCGCGCCTCGAGCTCCGCGGTGGACCGCTCGAACACCTCGACGTCGCAGCCGCTGTCGCGCAGCACCAGCGCGGCGGTCAGCCCCCCGAGGGACCCGCCGACGACGGCCACACGCAGACCCTCGTGCGCGGTCCGGTTCTCGCCTGCCTGGCCCGTCGCGATCGTCCTGCGCCCCCGGCTACGGCCGGCCGAAGGTGGTCACCTTGTCCACCCTCGCTTCGAACAGCACGCGACGCTCGTCGATCGAGGGGTCACGCAACCCGTAGGGCGGCTCGTTGCCGGTGTACTTGACCCAGATCCGGTCCACGTGCTCCGCGGCCCGCTTGCCCTCCTCGGGGTCGTCCTCGTGGACCTCGTTCGTGACCGTGCCCCAGATGCTCAGCCAGTGGTAGGGGTTCTCTGGGTTCATCAGGCAGATCGTGAACTTGGGGTTGTCGCGGAGCCAGCCGGTCTTCTTGCGGTGCTCGGCGAAGTTCAGCAGCAGCGTGTTGCCCTCGTAGTCGAACCAGATCGGGTTCAGCGCGGGCCGCCCGTTGGGCGCGGTGACGGCGATGATCGCCGTGACCGGATCGTCCATGAGCTGGCGGTACACGTCGGGCAGGTCGGTGAGGCTGGAGATCTCCTCCTCCTCCACGACCGTGAACTGTCCGGCGCCGGTGCCCTCGGCGACATCGCGGAACTTGCCTACGGTGAAAGCCATCGCGTCTCCTCGCTCCAACTCCCTTCACACTAGACCAGCCCGGGATGCCCTGCACCGGGCCACCACTTAGCGCTTAGGCTCGCTGCGCGACCGATCGACCGAGGAGGAGCGGTGGCCCGCGAGCGCTACGACCTGGTGATCGGCGGCGAGTCCCGCCCCGCCGCCTCCGGCGAGCGGTTCGTGACCTACGATCCGGCGACCGGCGACGAGCTCGCGTCGGTCGCGCGCGGCGGGGCCGCCGACATCGACGCGGCGGTCGGGGCGGCCCGCGCAGCGTTCCGCAGTGACTGGCGTGACCTGCCCGTGTTCGACCGTGCCCGGCTGCTCCGCAGCTTGTCCGCGGCGATCGCAGCCCGCGAGGACGAGCTCGTGGAGCTGGAGTCGCTCGACAGCGGCAAGCCGCTGAGCCAGGCCCGCACCGACGTGTCCGTGGCGGCCAAGTACTTCGAGTACTACGCGGGCATCGCCGACAAGATCCAGGGTGACACCATCCCGGTCTCCCCGGAGGTGTTCGCCTTCACCACCCGCGAGCCCTACGGCGTGACCGGCCACATCGTGCCGTGGAACTACCCCCTGCAGATCGCCTCGCGGACCCTCGCCCCGTCGCTGGCCGCCGGCAACTGCGTCGTGCTCAAGCCCGCCGAGGAGACCCCGATGACGGCGGTCATCCTCGGTGAGCTCGCGCTCGAGGCGGGGCTGCCTCCGGGAGTCGTCAACGTGGTCCCGGGGATCGGCGAGGAGGCCGGTGCCGCGCTGGTGCGCCACCCCGACGTCGACCACATCGCGTTCACCGGTTCACCGGAGGTGGGGCGCGAGGTCATGCGCTCGGCGGCCGACAACATCACCCCGGTCGGGCTGGAGCTCGGAGGCAAGTCGCCCCACCTGGTCCTGGCCGATGCCGACATCGACGCGGCGGTGCCGTTCATCGTCAAGGCGCTCATCCAGAACGCCGGCCAGACGTGCTCCGCCGGGTCGCGGGTGGTCGTCGACCGCACCATCCGTGGCGACCTGGTGGACGCGCTGGCCGACGCGTTCGGGGTGGTCAGCATGGGCCGGGGCATCGAGGATCCCGACCTCGGCCCGCTGATCTCCGAGCAGCAGCTCGAGCGCGTCGTCGGCTACGTCGAGCGCGGCCGCTCGCAGGGCGCCACCCTCGTCACCGGAGGCGAGCGCGCCGGCGGGGACGGCCTCACCAACGGCTACTTCGTCCCGCCGACGCTGTTCGTGGACGTGGAGAGCGGCAACGACATCGCCCAGGACGAGATCTTCGGGCCCGTCCTGGCGGTGCTCGACTACGACGACGAGGCCGAGGCGCTGCGCATCGCCAACGACAGCCGCTTCGGTCTGGTCGCGGCGGTGTGGACCCGCGACGTCGATCGCGCGCTGTGGCTCGCCCGCGAGCTGGAGGTCGGCCAGGTCTTCGTCAACACCTACGGCGCCGGCGGGGGGGTCGAGATGCCGTTCGGCGGCTGGAAGCAGAGCGGGTTCGGGCGCGACAAGGGCGTCGAGGCGGTGCGCGAGTACACCCAGGTCAAGACCGTGGCCGTGCGCGTCCGACCGAGCTGAGAACATGTCCGTCGAGGAACTAGTCGAGGAACTCGACCGTGATGAACCGGATCTGGCTGTCCCCGGCGTTCTCGAAGTCGTGGATCATCGAGTCCTCGGGGGAGTTGCGCTGGTAGCTGGTGTCGCCCTCGTCGTACCGGCGCACTTTCAGGGTGCCGTCGTCGGAGCGCTGCCGGCCGATGCCCGCGTCGACGACGGTCCAGAAGTACTCCCGGTCGTGGATGTGGAACGCGCCCCGCTCGCCGGGTTGCAATCGCACCTCCCAGACGCGGACGCGCTCGTTCTCGAACAGCACCTTCGACCCGATCTCGCGGTTCTCGGGCGCGGCCTCGAGCTCGTCCGCGAACTCCGACCGGTCGAACGTGCCTTCCTCGAGCACCTCGGGCATCGCCACCACCTTCCCGTCGCTCCCGGCCAGCCTAGGTGGCCTGTGCGCAACACATGCTTCCGCCTGACCGGCCGAGCTCGCCGCTGGCGGTGTTGCCGTCGTCGTCCGTACGGCTCCGGTACGACCTCCTCCGGCGCCTTGCCAGCGGTCGCGGCGTGAGCGCGGCGGCGGACGGTCCCGAGCGCGAGCTAGCCGCGACGATCGTCGGGGCGCTGGCCGCTGCGGGGACCGACACGATGTTCGGGGTGCCGGGCGGGGGCGCCAACCTCGAGTTGGTCGGTGCCGCCGAGGAGGCCGGCCTGCGGTTCGTGCTCGCTCACGGCGAGACCTCGTCGTGCATCATGGCCGGCACGTACGGCGTGCTGCGCGACCAGCCCGGTGTCGCCACGATGACCCGTGGCCCTGGCGCGGCGTCGTCGGTCAACGGGGCTCTGCAGGCCACGCTCGACCGCGCCCCGCTCGTGCTGGTGACCGACACCGTCACGGCCGATCAGGCCGCGTGGGTTCCCCACCAGCGGGTGGACCAGCGCGCGCTGTTCGCGCCGGCGACCAAGCTCAGCGCGACCATCGGGGCGGATGGCGACGCGCTGGCGCGGGCCGCGGTTGCGGTCGCGCTGGCGCAGCCGGCCGGGGCGGTGCACCTCGACTTCGACCCCGGCGTCCGCAGCGACGCGCCGCCGCCGGTCCCGATGCTGGCGGCCGCGGCCGACCCTGCGGCGATCGAGCGCGCGCAGCAGCTGCTGGCGTCCGCGCACCGACCGGTCGTGCTGGCCGGCACCGAGGCGTGGCCGTGGGTGGCCGAGGTGCGCGGGTTCGTGGAGGCCACCGGCTGCCCGGTCATGACCACCTACCAGGCGCGCGGGATGGTCTCGGACCGCTCACCCCACGCGGCGGGGGTCTTCACGAACGGGACGATCGAGCGGCCCCTGATCGACTCTGCTGACCTGATCCTCGCGGTCGGTCTCGACCCCGTCGAGCTGATCCCCAAGCCGTGGACCTACACCGCCCCGGTCGTGTCGCTGCTGCCGTGGCACATGGACGAGCCCTACTACCTGCCGACGGTCGAGCTCGTGGGCCCGGTCGGGGCGAGCCTGGCCGAGCTGCGCCCCGCGGTGGTCGCGGATGGCTGGGACGCCGACGAGGCGGCGAGGTTCCGTCGCGACGCACTGACCTCGCTGCGCGTCCCGTCCGGTGACCGCTTCGACCCGGCCGATGTCATCGAGGCGATCGACGACTGGGCCCCTGACGACGCCACCGTGACCGTCGATGCGGGCGCCCACATGCTCGTCGCCGTCCCGATGGTCACGGTCACCGAGCCGCACGGCCTGCTGATCTCCAACGGCCTCGCGACGATGGGTTACTCGATCCCCGCGGCGATCGCCGCGTCGCTGGCCCGGCCGGGGCGGCGCACGGTCGCGTTCACGGGAGACGGCGGGCTCGGCATGATCCTGTCCGAACTCGAGACGATCGTACGGCTCGACCTCGACCTGACGGTCGTGGTGTTCAACGACGCCGCGCTCAGCCTCATCGAGATCAAGCAGGGCGAACGGCACGGCGGTCAGCCCGCGGTGCGCTACCGCGGCACCGACTTCGCCACCGTTGCCGAGGGCATGGGGTTGCCCGCGACGGTGGTGACCACCCGCGCCGACCTCGAGCGGGTGCTCGCCGCGCACGAGCGGGGCCCGGTGCTCATCGACGCGCGCGTCGACCCCTCGTCGTACCGCCACGTCATCACCGTGACCCGCGGCTGAGCCTGACGTCGGCGGCGCCGGAGGGCCGACGTCGGCGGGGCGGAGACCGTGGCTCCGTGGAGACCTGTGCTCACATGTGAGGCAGAACCTCCACGCAGCGAGGGCGGGGCGGGGCAGGGCGCGCAGGAGCGGGGCGCTGTGCGGCGGGTCTTTGCCGTTGGCAGCAACTCGCCAGTTCCGCGGCAGGTCATGCTGGGGTCCGTGACGAAGTCAGCACCGGAACCGCAGGACGACGGTCGACACAGGGGGACCGACGTGGCGCGACGACTCCGATCACGGGAACTCCGATCACGGGTACTCCCATCACGGGCACCACGGTCGGGGGCGCGACGACCGACGGGGGCGCGGATCGGGAGGTCCGTGGCCGTGATCGGCGTCACGGTGGCCCTGGCCGGCCAGCCGCTCGCCGCTAACGCCCATCCCCGCCCCGGCGTCACGGCGCGGGTCTCGGTGGCGAGTGATGGCGCCGAGGGCGACAAGCCAGCCGCCAACAACCTCCCCGCGATCAGCGCGGACGGCCGCTTCGTGGCGTTCGCGAGCTTCGCCTCCAACCTCGTACCGGGCGGCACCGACCCCGAGTACGAGGACGTCTTCGTGCACGACCGTGCTACCGGTACCACCGAGCACATCTCGGTCTCCAACGACGGAACCCCCGGCAACGACGCCTCGTGGTGGCCCTCGATCAGCGCCGACGGCCGCTTCGTCGCGTTCGCCAGCGCCGCGACCAACCTCGTCCCCGGCGACACCAACGAGCGCTGGGACGTCTTCGTGCACGACCGGGCGACCGGCGTGACCGAGATCGTCTCCGTGGCGAGCGACGGCAGCCAGGCCGAGAACCCGTCGTACTGGTCGGCGATCAGTCCCGACGGCGGGTCGGTGGTGTTCGTCAGCACCGCACCCAACCTCGTCGCGGACGACACGAACGGCCGGCAGGACATCTTCGTCCACGACCGCGCCACCGGCGTGACCGAGCGGGTGTCGGTGTCCAGCGACGGGACGGAGAGCAACGGCCACTCCCGCGGGCCCGTGGTCAGCGCCGACGGTGCCTCGGTGGCGTTCTACAGCTCCGCGTCCAACCTCGTCCCCGACGACGACAACGCCGGCGACGAGGACGTGTTCGTCCACGACCGCGAGACCGGCACCACCGAGCGGGTCTCGGTGACCAGCGACGGCCGCGAGGTCGACGGCCTCGGCAACAACACCTGGACCCCGGCGATCACGCCCGACGGCCGCTTCGTGGCGTTCACCCACTCGGCGTCCACGCTCACCCAGGGCGACAACAACCTCTACTGGGACGTCTTCGTGCACGATCGGCAGGCGGGTACCACCGAACGCGTGTCGGTGGCCAGCGACGGCCGAAGCGGCAACAACAACGCCAACTCCCCGTCGATCAGCGCCGACGGCCGGTTCGTGGCCTTCGACAGCTTCGCCAGCAACCTCGTCCCGGGGGACACCAACCGCGCCTCCGACGTCTTCGTCCACGACCGTGCCACCGGTGCGACCGAGCGGGTCTCGGTGGACAGCGGCGGGAACGAGAGCGACCGCTCCTCCTGGCCCACCGCCATCAGCGCGAACGGCCGCTTCGTCGCCTTCAACAGCCTCGCGAGCAACCTGGTCCCCGGGGACGGCAACGGCGGCCGGGACGTCTTCGTGCGTGATCGCGGCGCACCCCTGGGCGTCGGCGGGCTGGTGGCCGAGCAGACCGGAGGTTCCGTGCGCGTCTCGGGCTGGGCGACCTCCTCGGGCACGGTCACGAGCGAGGCGACCGACGCCGACGACGACGGCGCGTTCGGCCCGCTCGACGCCGACACCCTCGGAGCGGAACTCACCGGGGCCACGCTCACCTACCGCCCCGAGCAGGAGGACCACCTCGTCCGGTGGAGCCTGGAGTCGCTCCCGCGCGGGCCGCTGGTGGCGGGAGCGGTCGGCGGCGGCTACCCCGGAGTGGTGTACGGGCTGGAGTTCGAGGCCGACGGCACCCGCTTCGAGATCCGTGCCCTGCGTGAGTCAGCCACCTCCGATCCTCCTCGCGTGCCCCACGCCGCCCTCTACCGCTGCGCCCCGAGCTGCGTGCAGGAGGCACTGCTGGACGGCGGGTTCGGGACGGTGACGACCGAGGTGTGGGTGGCGCTGCCGCTGGACGTGCTCGGCGCCGAGGTGGAGAGCGAGCTGTCATCGTTGCGCGCTTTCACGGCGATCGGGGAGGCCGCTGTCGGCGGCCTGGTGGAGCTGGACGAGATGGACCTCCCGGCGGCCGGGATCCCCGACCTGCGGGTGGAGCTGGGCATCGCGCCGGACACCACGGTCGAGGACGAGGTCGCCTTCGCACACGCGGTGGCGCCCTCGGAGGGCGCGTTCACCGCTGACGTACCCGTCGACGGGCTCTCCCCCGGCACGTACCGGGTCTGGGCACGGACGTGCCTGGGCGCGGCCTGTGGGCCCGCGTCGTCGGTGGAGGTCGCCCTGTGACCACGCGACCGCGGTGGCCGCGCCACCTGTTGCCGCTGGTCGGCGTGTGGCTGCTGCTCACGCCGTTGGCCGCGGTCGCACACGGTGGAGGGGTCGGCCCGCCGGTGCTGCTCGACCAGGTGGTGCCGACGGTGATGGAGGAGACCGCCACCGTCCCGGTTGACCTCGACGGTGACGGTGCCGACGACCTCGTCGTGCTCAGTCGGGATGGGGTCGCCCAGCGGTACGCGCCCGACGGGACGCCGCTGTGGTCAACGTCCTACGTCGAGATCGCCCATGCCATGGGGGTGGAGCCCTACCGGGCGAACCTGCCCTTCTGGGCCGACTTCGAGGGTCTGACCTCGTGCGGCTCTGCTCGCTCGGTCGCCTTCCACGACGTCGACGGCGACGGGACGCGCGACGTGTTCGCGCTGTTGTGGCTGCGTACGCTGGCACCGAACGTCGCCCGCACGGCAGCGGTCCAGCTCGACGGCGTCACCGGCGAGGTGCTCCGCGCCGAGCCGCTGGACGGACGGGCGCTGGCCCAGACGGTCGGGGACCTCGACGGCGACGGCCGGTTCGAGCACGTCGTGGTCCGCGAGGACGGGCCGCCCGTGGACTGGCGGAGCGGGCCCGAGGAGGACCGGTCGATGATCGAGGGCAGCGGCGCGACTGCCACCGTCCGCGCGACCGACGTCGCGACCGGCGAGCTGCGATGGACCTTCGACACCGGCGCGACCTGGCCGGTCGTGTCGGGCCTCGTCCTGGCCCCAAGGGCCCAGGGCAGCGACGTCGTGGTGAGCCTCGGCGGGTCCAACGACGGGCCCAAGTGCACCGGCTCGGACGTCGGGGCGCAGCCGCAGCGGGTCGTCGCGTTGGCCGGCGCCTCCGGTGCGGTCCGCTGGGACACCACCGTCGACGGCCTCGGTCAGGACCTGCTCGGGCTGCCCGACGGTGGCGTCGTGACGTGGACCGACGATGCCGGCGGTGTGGTGGAGGTGCTCGAGGGTGCCGACGGCTCACGCCGCTGGCGGGTCGGTGGCCTCGCCGGTGGCGGGGTCCTGGGAGCGGTCAGCCGGGCGGGCGGTGAGCTCGCCGTGCTGTCGGCGCGGCCCGTCGACGACGACGAGGTCGAGAGCCGGCTGGCGCTGCTCGATGTCGCGACCGGGGCCACCGTCGCCGACACCC
Organism: Actinomycetota bacterium; assembly: GCA_019347575.1. NCBI lineage: Bacteria > Bacillati > Actinomycetota > Actinomycetota bacterium. The sequence goes on from JAHWKY010000023.1 coordinate 15,365, forward strand.
CGCTCGACACGGGCTCCGGCGAGCTGCCGTCGCGCCCGGACCTGCGGCTCGCGGGAACCGGCCTGGAGGACGAGACCGCCCCGGTCGTCGTCGCACGGACCGCCCGGACGGTCTCGGCGGTGACGGCCGCCGGTGACCTCGCCTGGCAGGAGACCAGCGCCGGGACCGCGCGGCACGTGCTGGTCGTCACCGATCCGCCCGACGCCCCGCGGGTGTGGACCCAGGGCACCTTCGAGCGCACCCGCGCGACCGACGACGGCCTCCTCGTCAGCATCGGCTCGATCGACACCACGGACATGTATCGCCTGGTCGCACGGTCGGTGGCCACCGGCGACGCGGACGGCAGCGTGCCTCTGCTCGCGAACGTGCTCGGCGCCACCCGGGCGGACATCAGTGGCGACGGCGTCCCCGACCGGATCTTCGGCGGGCTCGGTCAGGTCCTGATGGCCACCGACGGCACGACCGGGGACGTGGTGTGGCGGACCGACCTGCGCACGCCCATCGTCGACGTGTGGTCGGAGGACCTCGACGCGGACGGCTCACCGGACCTGCTCGTGGAGGCCCCGAAGCAGGCCTTCGGCGTCCGTGGCCACGACGGTGCGGTCCTGTGGAGCTACTCGCTCGAGTTCCCCGTCCTCGACGGCTTCGCGGCCGGCGCGGGCGGGGCGTGGCGGGACGCCGAGGTGAGCGACGTCACCGGCGACGGTGTGCGCGACCTCGTGCTGGGCTTCCGCACCGGGACCGATGAGCGCTGGTCGCCGGCTGGCAACGGCAAGGTGATCGTGCTGGACGGCACCACCGGGGCCGAGCACTGGCGCACCGAACTGCCCTTCTTCGTTAAGGGCGTCAACGCGGTCGCCGTGGGCGACGTCACCGGCGACGGCGTTCCCGACGTCGCCGCATCGCTCGACGCCATCGGCGATGCCGTGTACTACGGCGTTGTCCTGCTGGATGGCACGGACGGCAGTCAGGTCTGGGCCGTCCACGAGTTCACCGGCGGGAAGCGGGACACGTGGGGACGTGACTCGGTCGAGCTGGTGGACCACGGGGGTGACGGCGATCTCGACGTTGCCGTGCTGACCCGGGAGATGGGCGACCTGTTCCCCCAGCTGCGCTACGCCGCGGACGTGCGCGTCCACGAGGGCGCCTCCGGTGCGGTCCTCGATTCGGCCCGCGTCGCCACCCCCGACATCGAGCTGAACGCCGTGACCGCGCTCGACACGGCCGACTTCGGTCCCGCGGGGGAACTCGTGGTCGCCTACGGGCGCTACTTCTCGGAGGGCAGCGGCCACGTCCTGGTCCACGCGTACGACCCCACCGACATGAGCACACGTTTCGCGATTGGGGTCCCGACCGACACCTCGGCCCGAGACGTGGTCACGGGCGATCTCACCGGTGACGGGATCGCGGAGATCGTGCTGCCGACCACGACCGGCCTCTTCGTCGTGGATGGCGCCGCCGCACTGGCTGGCGAACGGCTCGTGCTGGCACGAACCGAGCCGCACCACCCGCTCAAGGGGGTGCTCGTCGACGCGGACGGCGATGGTGTCGCCGAGCTCGAGACGCTCGAGACCCCGGCGGGATGGCCGCTGCAGATCGGGCCGGAGTTCATCAACCACACCGCCGGGGCGGTCCGCTCGCTGGGCCTGCTGGACCTCTCCCCGTGAGACGCGACGGGCGGACGTGTGGCGGGAGTTGACACCGGGACGCTGGTCGGCCTAGAAGCGACGCCGTGGATCCTGACGAGTTCAGCCTTACCGCGGTCGGTCTGACCGAGGCCGAGGAGGGGATCTACCGCGCGCTGGTCCGGCGCCGCCACGCGTCCGCGGCGGAGATCTCACGGGATGTGGGGACGACAGCAGCCCAGGTGCGCCGCGCCATGGAGCAGCTCGAGGCGAAGGGCTTCGTCAGCCGCATGCCGGGGCGCAAGGTCACCTTCGTCGCAGGGCCCCCGGAGGTCGCGGTCGAGGCGGCGATCCACCGCCAGCTCGAGGGCATCGAACGTGCACGCCAGACCGCGCACCGGTTGGCTGACGAGTTCAGGAGCGGATCGGTGGCGGGCGCCCCGGTAGAGGTGGTCGAGGTGGTCCTCGGCCGCGAGGCAGTTGTCCAGCGCTGGGCGCAGCTGCAGCAGCTCGCGACGGAGGAGCTGCTCGCCTTCGACCGCCCGCCCTACTCCCGGCCCACGCCCGAGGCGAACCCGGACGAGGACGTCGCGCTGAGGCGGGGCGTGCGGTACCGCATCGTGTACAGCCGTGAGGCGCTGGAGTGGCCGGGGATGCTGCCGCACATCGAGCGCTACATGGCCGCGGGCGAGCACGCGCGGGTCCTCGCCGAGGTCCCGATGAAGCTCGACATCGTCGACCGCAAACTCGGCCTGGTCCCCCTGACCCTCGACGACCCGGGGCGGATGGAGGGCGCCCTCCTGGTCAACCCCTCACCCCTGCTCGAGGGGCTCGAGGTCCTCTTCGAGACGCTGTGGGACCGCGCGGTCCCGCTCGACGCGGCCCTCGGTGTCGAGCCGGAACCGGACGCGATCTCGGATGAGCACGCCGAGCTGCTGGCCCTCATGGCCGCCGGCCTGAAGGATGCCGCCATCGCCAGGCAGCTCGGAGTGGGGTTGCGGACCGTCCACCGACGGGTCGCCGCGCTCCTGGATGCGCTCGGGGCGGAGACCCGCTACCAGGCCGGTCTGCAGGCCGCGAGGCGGGGGTGGTACGAGGGATCGCCGCAGGAACCTCGCGCGTGACCGAACCGAACGCCCTCGCGGCTCGTCCCCCCGCAGTACCGTGCGGGCCTACGGGAAGGCGGGGCGTGGGCGAGATCCACGAGGTCAGAGGCTGCTGTCCGCTGGATTGCCAGGACAGTTGCTCGTGGGTGGCCACGGTCGAGGACGGCCGCGTGGTCGGGATGGCCGGGGCGAAGGAGCATCCGGTCACCCGGGGCTCGCTGTGCGCCAAGGTGAACGACTACCACGAGCGACCGTACGCACCCGACCGGCTGGTCCGCCCGCTGCGGCGCGTCGGCCCCAAGGGGAGCGGGACGTTCGAGCCCATCTCCTGGGAGGCCGCGATCGACGAGGTAGCGGTGCGCTTCCGACGGGTGGTGGACGAGCACGGCGCCGAGGCTCTGCTGCCCTTCCACTACCTCGGGTCGATGGGCGTCGTGCAGCGTCGCGCGCTGCACCGCATCTTCCACGTGCTCGGCGCGTCACGTTTCCACGGCAGCGTCTGCGGTCAGGCCGGCAACGCCATCGCGGCCGAGGGCTTCCCAACCGGCATGGATCCGGAGGAGATGTCACACGCCCGGTTCGTGCTCGTGTGGGGCGCGAACCCGCTCACCACCTCCCACCACACGTGGCACTTCCTGGCCGAGGCCAGGAGGCGCCACGGCGCCCGCATCGTCTGCATCGACCCGCGGGTCACGAGGACGTCGAAGGCCAGCGACGAGCACGTGCGGGTGATGCCCGGAACGGACTGGGCGCTGGCCGCCGGGATGGGCAGGGTGATCCTCGACGAGGGTCTCGCCGACCTCGATCACGCGCGGCAGGTGGCGACTGACCTCGACGCCTACGCCGCAATGGTCGATCCGTGGACCCCCGACCGTGTCGCCGAGACGTGCGGCATCGACGCCTCGGTGGTGGCCCGTCTGGCGCGCGAGTACGCAGAGGCGCGTCCGGGACTCATCCGGCTGAGCGTCGGCGTGCAGCAGACCGCCAACGGCGAGGCCCTCGTCCGAGCGCTCTACGCGCTGCCGATTCTGGCCGGCCACTGGCAGCACCGGGGCGGAGGCCACTTCTGCGAGACGGTGCCGGTGATGGACGAGGCCGCCGCGGCCCGCCCCGACCTGCTCCCCGGCAGCGTCCGATCACTGGACATGGCGCGGCTGGGGGAGAGCCTGACCGACCCGGAGCTGGATCCACCGATCAAGGCGCTGATGGTGTGGACCGCCAACCCCGCGGTCTCCCAGCCCGACTCGGGCCGGGTGCGCCGCGGCCTCGCCAGGGAGGACCTGTTCACCGTCGTGGTCGAGCACTTCCTGACTGACACCGCACGCTACGCCGACGTGGTCCTGCCCTCGACCACCCAGCTCGAGCACTTCGACGTACAGGGTGCGTGGGGCCACCACTACATCTCCCTCAACAACCCGGCGATCGCACCGGTCGGGCAGACCAAGTCGCACGGGGAGATCATGCGCCTACTCGCAGCGCGGATGGGCCTCGATCATCCCGCTCTCCGCGAGAGCGACGAGGACATCGCTGCCTCCGCCCTACCACCTGGCCTGAGCCTGGACGAGCTGCGCTCGGGTGGCTGGTACAAGTCACCTCCGGCGCCGTTCACGGCGACGGCCAGCGGCGGGGCACTGCGGATCAGCGGTCCGGCGCCGTCGCTGCCGGCTCCACCGGGTGACGGGCTGCTGCGGTTGCTCACGCCCAAGAGCCACCACTTCATGAACTCGACGTTCGCGAACATGCCCAGGCAGCGCAAGGCGATGCGCCGGCCCACGCTGGACATGCACCCCGACGATGCGGGTTCGCGCGGCCTGGTCGACGGCGACCACGTCGAGGTCAACAACGGCTCGGTAACCGTGCGGGGGTGGCTCCGCACCACCGACGACGTGCGCCCGGGGGTGGTGGCGATGGCCGGGAAGTGGTGGGGCGCGCCCGACGACGACAGCGCCGTCGCCAACCTGCTGTCGTCGAGCGCGTGGTCCCCGGGTGGGCAGCCGACGTACAACGACACGTGGGTGCTCGTCGCCGGGGCGGCGCCGTCGACACCAGTGGCTGGCTGAACCGAGGCCATCGAGCGACTCGCCGTGGTCGGTTATCGCCGCCCGGTGGGACGTCAGCGCCCCAGGTGAGGAGCGTCAGCGAAGAACTGCGCCTTGAAGCCGGATGGGTTGAACTCCCAGTGCCACGGTTCGCGGCGGTACTGGTAGAAGCCGAACTCCGCGCCTCTCGTGAACATCCACTTGTAGGCCGGCGAGGCGGTCATGCGCATGATGTTCTTGAAGTTGCCGGTGGAGGTCTCGGTCCACTTCTCGCCGGTGGCGCTCATCGATGATGTCCACAGGTTGAGGTCCATCGCCAGTCCCATCGAGTGCGCCGAGAAGCTCGCGACCGCCTTGGGGTTGTCGGACCTCTTCGCCGCTGCCTCGGCCTTGCTGCGGTCGCGGAAGGCGTTGCGGACCGAGATGACCACCCCGTCCGCCTTCGCCGCCGCGTACAGCTCCGCGAACTTGTCGGCGGCGTGCTTGTTCATCATCTTGCTTCGGGCGCTGCCCTGACCCTCGAGCGTGGCGAGCTGGCTGGAGATGTAGTCGTCGTACGCCTTCTGGTCCTTGGCGAACCGGGCCTTGGTGAGCACCGCGTCGGGACCCAGGTTGGCGCGGCGCTCGCCGCCTCCCGGCCGCACCCGCATCAGCGCGAGGAACAGCGCGTCGGCATCGTCCTGGTGCTTGCCCACGAAGTACCTACCGCTGCTGTGCTCCTTCAGCGACGCGTCGCGTCGGTACCGGGCGACCTCGTCGGCGCTCATCGAGCTGATCGGCTTGGACTTGCGTCCCGGGTAGTCGAGCCAGCCCCACTCGATGCCCTCGAACCGCTTCCGTTCCTTCTCGGGCAGCAGCTCCAGGGTGGAGCGCATCGCGTCCTTGACGAACGCGGCCTGCCCGCCCGGATCCGCCGCGCCGGGCTCGTGGCCAGGGGGTGTCGGCGCGGTGCTAGGGGTGGGGCCGGCCGGGGTGGGGCCGGCCGGGGCGGGGCCGGCCGGGGTGGGTCCTGCCGGGGCTGCGGGGGCAGTCCCACCGGTTCCGCCCTTCGCGGCCGGGTCGGTGCGGGCGACGTCGCGCAGGAACGGCTTGGCGATGCCGTCGCGGATGGACAGCCACTCCTTGGCGAGGTGGGGCTCGTCCTTGCGGATGCGACGGCCGTTGAGCTCGGGGTGGCGGGCGAAGAACAGTAGGTTGGTGAGGTTGTTGGTGTCGAGCCCCTGGGTCTGCATCCACGTGGCGAGATCGGGAAGGCCGAGCATCCCGGCGATCGTGTTGGCCGTGCCGAGGCCCGAGCCGATCAAGCTGACCACGAGCCCGAGCAGGTCCGCGCTGGCGGGCGGTCCGCTCGCCGCCTTCGCACCCTCGGGCGGGGCCTGGTCGACGCGGGGCGGGAGCTTGCCCCCCGCGAGCGTGCCTGAGCGGGGGATCTTCCGGATGATGTTGTTGGCCTTCCACTCCTCGTTGCCGCCGCGCTCGGGCTTGTCCTTGCGCTTGCGGTACTCGGCGCGGATGGCGTCGGCGACGACGTCGAGGAACTCGTCGCGCGTGAGGTCCTTGCCCGTGGTCTTGCGGATGGTCGCGGCCGCGGCCTTGACGGCGAACGCCGGTCGGTTGTTGTAGGCCTGGAACAGCCACGCCCGGACCGTGGGATCGTTCATGTACGGGTGTGTCTTCTTGCCGACCTTCTTGCCGACCTTGCCGTACAGCTCGCGCTCGTCCTGCAGCGCGTACACGACCAGGGCGGAGATGATCTCGTCGTCGAGGCCGGCCTCGAGGAAGCGCGTCGGCCACGGTTCGGTGCGCAGCTCCTCGGGATCGTCGGCGCCCTCGATCTTCGGCTGCTTCACCGTCTTGCCCCGGAGCCGGATGGCGTACTCGCCGCTGCCGATGCGGATGTCGTGACGGGCGAACGCGGAGGGCGCCATCCGGATGACGTCGTACAGCGAGCCCCAGCCCAGCACGACCTGCTTGAAGCCCATGCTGACGTACTGGTTGTCCCACGTGTTGACCCCGGCGACCTGTCCGCGCGACTCGACGTTGGCGACGGACTGGAGCAGGAAGATGTCGCTCTCGGACAGCGGGATGGGCTCGCCCCCGTGGGCCAGGCTCCCGCCCGCCTGCATCTCGCGCAGCTTGACGCTCAGCTTCGGGCCGGCGTAACGCGCGACCCCTTTGCGGCCCTTCTTCTTCCGCTGCACGGTCGGGGCGCCCGGCGGCTCGGAGGTGGAGCCGACCAGAGCGCCGACCGCCGCGTTCCCGGCGCGCTGCTGCAGCTGCAGCAGCCGCACCACCGGCGGCGACGCCTCGGTGCCGCGTCGTGGGTTGGAGGTCGTGAGCGGTGCGGGGCGGCGAGCATCACGCCCGGTCCGCGCCTGCGAGTCCCCCACCGTTCCCCCTGGTGTCTCTGACGCACGTACCCTGACCCCTCCCGGCGCTCCCGTCAAGGCCGCGGAGCGCCGGGGTCTCGCCGTCGGTCAGCGTTCAGCTCCCGTTGGAGAAGCCGCCCTCCTGGACGACGACGTTGCCGTTGATGCGCTGCTGCTGCTCGTCCTCGTCGTCGCGGTCGCAGTCCGGATCAGCCATGTCCACCGTCTTATCCAGACCGAACGTGTCGCTCTCGCGGGGGCCCCCGTTGCCGTCGCCGCCATCCACGGCGTGGGCCTCCCAGATGTCGCCGTTCTCCATCTCCATCTGGAACCACGCCTCGTCGTCCTCGACGTGCAGGCAGAAGATGACGCCGTGGAACCCCTGGCCCTGTCCGGTGCGGCTGGCCTCTCGGTAGTCGAACTGGCCCGTGGCCAGGGTGCCCTCCGGGGCCACAGCGATGGCCTCGTAGCCGATCGAGGCCCCGCCGCCGGGGTCGCCCCAGTAGCCGAACCCGCTCGAGTAGTCGTTGGTGCCCGCCCCGCCCGCCGCGACGAGGCTCAGGGCGAACAGTCCCGCGATCAGCGCGGCCAGTCTCTTCATGTTGGCTCCTCTCGGTGGACGTCCGTGCGTCGATGCGGCATCGGTCCGCGGCACCCGCGGGTGACCGCCCGACCCGACCCTCGCGATCCACGGTCGCGGCGGGGCGGTGGCGGGTGCCGCGCGCATCTTCGGCCATCCCGCGGAGATCGCGGCGTCCGAACGGCCGGGGTGGCGGACGACGCCGCCCCGCCCCGACTCCGTGGAGACCTGGCCTCACATGTGAGGCCAGGTCCACACGCAGCGGGGTTGCGGCGCGGCAGGGTCTCCGCTGCTACGGGGTCACCGCGCGAGCAGCTGCTCCACGGTGGTCTTCACCCCGTCGCCCAGGGCGTCGGGACCGCCGACCAGGACGGCCTCGTCCACCTCGTCACGCAGGCCGCGCACCCAGTCGGCGGTCGACGGGGCGCTGGCGAGGCCGTCGGGCGGGACGAGCAGCAGCAGCCCTCCCGCCTTGGCGGCTGCCGGGCCCGTCGCCAGCGCGTCGGGGAACGCGGCCCCCGTGGCGAACCACAGGCGGTCGGGTGACTGACCCGCGTCGACGGCTCGCCGTGCCACCTCGAGCGAGGTGGTGTACCGGGTGTCGCCGGCCAGCCGCTCCACGGACGGTCCCGAGTTCGCGATGGCACTCTCGACGTCCAGCGAGACCGCCGCCGGACCACCAACGATCACGACGTGGCTGGCACCGCGGATGACCTGTGCGGTCACGTCCGGCAACGCGTCGGGAGCCACGAGCAGGATCGGTCGCTGCTGCTGCGATGCCAGCGCCGACACCGCGACCGCGTCGGGCCAGCCCCGGCTCAGGTCGGGACCGGTCCCGGCGGTCACGTACACGCTGCTGGCCGATGGCAGGTTCTGGGCGATGCGCACCGCGGTCTCGTAGCGATCCGCTCCGCCGATGCGGTCCGCGGACAACCCGGCCGATGTCAGTTGCTCGAGGACCGTGGCCGACACCGCCTCCGGGCCGCCGAGGACGTACGCACGGCGGGCATCCAGCCGAGCGATCTCGCGGAGGACAGCGTCGGGCAGCTGTCCGGTGTCGGTGAGCAGGATCGGGGCGTCCACGGACGCTGCCAGCGGTCCGCCGGCCAGCGCGTCGGCGTACCCGTCCGCCCGGGCGATCACCACGGCCGGCGCCCCGTCGGGGAAGACCCGCTGCGACAGCGCCACGGCGGTGCCGATGCGGGTGTCACCCTCGACACGGACCACGGCAGCGGTCGCCGTACCGTCGGTCGGTACGTCGGTGGGATCGTCGACCGGAGGGGTCGGCTCGTCGACCGGAGGGGTCGGCTCGTCGACTGGAGGGGTCGGCTCGTCGCCCTGAGCGACCCCGAAGCCCCACGTGCTCGCGTGGGACGTACGCACCACGATGACCACGTCGTCACCGTCGAGCGTGCGGCTCGCCACGCAGGGGTCGGGGTCGGCACCGGTCTCGTCCCGACATGCCCCGGCGACATCGCCGTCGCGGGTCACGTCCAGGTCGTCGATGTCCAGCCCGTCGGGCAGCAGCGTGCCGTCGAGACGCAGGGTGAGGACGAGCGGATCGGCGACCGTGGCCGTCGGGGCCTCGATCTGGAGTCGTACGCTCAGCATCTCGTAGCCGGTCGGCGCGTCGGCCGCTTCGGACGCCTCGAGCACGGTGATCGTCCCCGCGACCGGAGACGTGACCGCCACACCGACCGGGTCGGCGCTGGTGGCTTCCGCGGCGCCACCGGTCGACACGGTGCCTCCCGCGACGACCTCGCTCGAGACGGAGTCGTCGTCGCAGACGTCACCGGTGCCGTCGCCGTCGGCATCGGACTGGTCGGTGTTGGCCGTCTCCGGGCAGTTGTCGTCGAGGTCGCCGACCCCGTCGCCGTCGGCGTCGCGGACGAGCACCCGCACGACCGCGGTCGCGGTCCCTCCCGTCGGGTCGCTGACGGTGTAGGCGAACTCGTCGGTCCCCGAGAACGCGCCGTCGGGCGCGTACACGATGGTGCTCGTCTCTGTGACCGTGGCGGTGCCGTTGCTCGGCTCCGTGTCGATCGTCACGGTCAGCGCGTCAGCGTCGACGTCGCGGTCGTTGGCGAGCACGTCGATGTCGACGGGGGAGCCGTCGACCGAGGTGGCGGTGTCGTCGCCGGCGACGGGGGCGTCGTTGACTGCCGCGACCGTGATCGTCACGGTGGCGGTGTGGGTCGCGCCGTGGACGTCGGCGACGGTGTAGCCGAGCGTGTCGGTGCCCGACCAGTCCGCCGCCGGGGTGTAGAGCACCGCCCCGGTGTCGGTGACCGTGGCGCTGCCGCTGGTCGGCTCGGTGCTGATCGTGACCGTCAGCGCGTCACCGTCGACGTCGCTGTCGTTGGCCAGGACGTCGACCGTGACAGGCGTGTCCTCGTCGGTGGCGGCCTCGTCATCGACGGCGACCGGCGCGTCGTTGACCGAGGTGACGGTGATCGTGATGGTTTGGACCGCGCTCGTCGCGGAGGCGGTGCAGGTCGTGCTGACCGGCGCGCAGTCGTCGGGGTCGCCGCGGTCGCTCACCTGGTAGGTGAGGCTGTCCGCCCCGTGGGCGTCGAGGTTCGGGGTGTAGGCCACGATCGGTCCGGAGCCGGTCAGCCCACCCAGCGTCGAGCCGGACACGATGGTGTAGACCAGGTCCGCGTCCGCGGTCTCGACGTCGGCGGCCAGCGCTCCCAGGTCGATGTCGACCGGGCCCGCATCCTCGTCAAGCGTCACGGAGCTGTCGCTGGCGGTGGGTAGGTCGTTGACCGGGTTCACGGTCACGCTGATCGTGGCGAGGCGGCTGGTCGCCGCCACGTCGCAGGGCGCGTCGGTGCAGCCGTCGGGGTCGCCACGGTCGGTCACCCGGTAGGTGAGCGTGTCGCTGCCGTTGACGTTCGCGTCGGGCGTGTAGGACACCGTCGCCCCGGTCAGCGTCGCCTGCCCGGAGGTGGGCAGGTCGACCAGCTCGTAGGTGAGGTCGGCGTCGGCGGTCTCGAGGTCAGCCGCCAACGCCGCCAGGTCGATCCCGAGCGGGGCCGCATCCTCGTCGAGGGTGACGCTGGTGTCGGTGGCGTCGGGTACGTCGTTGACCGGGTCGATGGTGATCGTGACGGTCGCGACCTGGCTCGTCTCCGGGGCGTCGCAGGGCGCCTCGGCGCAGTCGTCGGGGTCGCCGCGGTCGGTCACGCGGTAGGTGAACGTGTCGCTGCCGTTGATGTTCGCGTCCGGGGTGTAGGTGAGCGCCCCCCCGCTGCCGGACAGCTCCCCGACGGTGGGTGCGGACACGACCTCGTACACCAGATCGCCGACGGCGGTCTCCACATCCGACGCCAGGTCGGTCAGATCGACGGGGACCGTGCCGTCCTCCTGGACCGTCACCGCGTCGGCGTCGGCCACGGGCACGTCGTTGACCGGGTCGATCGTGACAGTGACGGTTGCGGTGGTGCTGGTGAGCACGCCGTCGCAGGGCTCGGCAGTGCAGGCGTCGGGATCGCCCCGGTCGGTCACGGTGACCGTGAACGTGTCGGTGCCGTTGGCGTGCGCTGTGGGCGTGTAGGACACGACCGGCCCGGCGGCGCTGAGCGTCCCCAGCGTCGGGTCCGTGACGATGGTGTAGGTCAGGTCTGTGTCGGCGGTCTCGACGTCGGCGGCGAGCGCCCCGAGGTCGATGTCGACCGGGCTGGCGTCCTCGGCCAGCGTCGCCGACCCGTCTTCGAGGCTCGGGCGGTCGTTCACGGGCAGCACGGTGACGGAGACGGTCGCGTCGTCGATGTGCCCGAGTTCGTCGGTGACCCGCACGACGAAGCTGTCGTCGCCGTTGAAGTTCGCGTTCGGCGTGAAGGTGCCCGCCCCGTCCCCGGCGCCCAGCCCGTCGACGGTCCCGGCGGCGGGGCCCTCGAGCACGGACCAGGTCAGCTCGTCCTGGTCGCTGTCGATGTCGGTGGCCACGACCTCGAAGGAGATGACGGTGTCCTCGTCGCCCGAGGGCGCGGTGTTGGAGGCGACCGGCGGGTTGTCGTTCTCGACAATCGTCGCGGTGACCGCAGGCGGCACGACCCCGAGGTAGGTGAGCTCGAGGCTGGTGATCGCGTGGGACACAGTGCCGGTGTGGGGGTTACTCTCCACGTCGGTGTCGTCCACCACGGTGGTGGCGACGGTCTGGGGGAGTGCCCAGTCGGTCGGGGTGAACGTGAGGGAGGTCGGGTCGACCGTCACCTCGATGTCGGGGAGGGCGGTGACGATGACGTTGGCCGCGGGTCCCGACGTCCCGGCGAGGCACAGACGGTGATCGACGGGGGTCGGGTCGTCCTCGTCGAGGTCGATGGCCTGGGGCCACACGTTGACGGGGACGTCGGGGTCGAACGCGACCAGGGTCGAGCCGCCGTTGAGGACGACGTGACGCAACTGGCGGCCGTCCTGTGCGGCCAGGCCGGTGACGTTGGCGAACGATCCGTTGCGCGTCCCCCAGGTGAGCGCCGGGAAGGTGCCACACGGGTCGGGGACGTAGGCGGCGGGGCGGGTCACGGCCAGCGTGCCCGCGAGGTTGGCGGTGCCCACCACCGACAGCTGGTCGTGGCCGGTGTCGGTGAGCTCGACCTCGACGGTCGAGGCGCCGTCCACCGATAGGTTGCCGCCCAGGTTCAGGGTCCCGGCGGAGTTGCCCGGTGCCACCGTCAGGGTCAGGCCGACCACGTGGGCGTCCACACGTCCGGTCCCGCTCAGACGGGTTCCCGTGTTGAACCTCAGCGTGCCCAGTCCCACCTCCGGAGCCGATGAGGTGACCGCTCCGCCATCCGTCTGCCGGATCGAGCCGCCGGCCTCGACGTGCAGGGTCAGGCCGGGGTCGAGCTGGAGGGTCCCGTCGTTGACGAGTGCTCCACTGAGCCAACGGGTTCCGCCGTTGCTGTTGTCGACCTCGATCGTGCCCGCGTTGGTGTAGCTGCCGGTCGGCACACGCAGCCGGGTGTTGGAGTTGGTGCTGTGCTCCGAGGTCAGCACGATGGTGCCGTGGTTGGTACCGCTTGCGGGCGCCTTCAGGCGCGTGTCGGCGTACCAGCCGCCGACGATCGAGATGGTCGCCCCGGTCGGCACGTCGCCGATCAGGGTGTGCTCGCCGCCGCCGTGCAGGCGGTAGCTGCCGGCATCGGCCGCGGCGGGGTCGGCCCCGGTGAAGTCGAGCGTCGCGTTGCCGCTCATCGAAACGTCGTTGCCGCTGACGGTCCCGCCCTGGAACGCGACGGTGCCGCTGCCGACGGACACCGACCCCTGCACGTCGAGCCTGCCCGCCGACTGCGTCAGCGTGTGGGTCGCAACTGACAGCGTCTCGTTGGCCGCGATGTTGATCGCGCCCTGGTTGGTGAGGCCGGTCCCGGTCGCCGAGCTGTCCAGCGTCAGCCCGTCGATGAGCTCGAGGACGCCGGTGTTGACCAGTTGGCCGGCGAGGTTGCGGCTACCGCCGGCTCCGGGCTCGGTGCGCAGCGTCCCGGCGTTGGTGAAGGTGGCGTCGTCGGGGACCCACAGCCGCGCATGGGCGTTGGTGCTGTGGTCGGAGGTCAGCACGATGGTGCCGTGGTTGGTGCCACCGGCGGACGAAGTCAGGCGCGTGTCGGCGTACCAGCCGCCGACGATCGAGATGGTCGCCCCGGTCGGCACGTCGCCGATCAGGGTGGACACGCCGCCGCCGTGCCGGCGGTAGCTCCCGGCATCGGCCGCGGCGGGGTCGGCCCCCGTGAAGTCGAGCGTCGAGTCGGCGTTCAGCGTGAGGGCGTTGCCGGTGACGGCCCCTCCCTGGAACGCGACGGTGCCACTGCTGACGGACACCGATCCCTGCACGTCGAGCGTGCCCGACGACTGCGTCAGCGTGTGGGTGGCGACCGTCAGCGTCTCGTTGGCCGCGATGCTGATCGCGCCCTGGTTGGTGAGGCCGGTCCCGGTCGTCGAGCTGTCCAGCGTCAGTCCGTCGTTGAGCTCGAGGACGCCGGTGTTGATCAGCTGGCCGGCGAGGTGGCGGGTACCGCCCGCTCCGGGTTCGGTGCGCAGTGTCCCGGCGTTGGTGAAGGTGGCGTCGTCGGGGACCCGCAGCCGCGCGTGGGAGTTGGTGCTGTGGTTCCCGGTCAGCACGATGGTGCCGTGGTTGGTACCGCCGGCGGGCATGTTCAGTCGCGTGTCGGCGTAGGAGCCGCCCTTCACGTTGATCGTCACCCCGTCGGGGACGTCGCCGATCACCGTGGACACTCCACCGCCGGTGAGGTCGAAGGCGGCCGCGCCCGTTGCCCCCGGCGCGGAGCCGCCGAAGTCCAGGATCGTGGACCCCGCGAGACCGATGGGAGTGCCGGTGGCGGCCCCACCGGTGTAGTTGAACCGGCCGTCGGTGACGGACAGCCGGCCCAGGACGTCCAGGGTCCCGCTGGTCTGGGTGAAGGTGCGGTCGGCGATGTCCAGCGTCTGGTCGGCCGCGATGGTGAAGGTCCCCGCGTTGGACAGGGTCCCCCCCGACGCGGTGCCGGCCAGCGTCAGCGACCGCTGCAGGTCGACCGTGCCGGTGTTGGTGAGGTTGCCCTGCAGGTAGCGGGAGCCACCGGCCGCGACCTCGCTGCGCAAGGTGCCGGCGTTGGTGAAGGTGGCGCCGTCGGGCACCAGTAGCCGCGCGTAGGCGTTGGTGCTGTGGTCCGCCGTCAGCACGATCGTGCCGCGGTTGGTCGCCGCGGCGGGGGTGGACACCCTCGTGTCGCGGTACCAGCCGCCCTGGATGGTGACGGTCGCCCCTGCGGGCACGTCGCCGATCAGGGTGGACGCGCCGCCGTCATAGAAGAGGTAGCTACTGGCGACCTCCGCGTCGGCGGGCATCCCCGACAGGTCCAGCGACGCGTCGCCAGCGAGCCGAACGGCGTTGCCGGTCATGGTCCCGCCGCTGTGCACGAAGGTGCCGCTGGAGATCTTGACCAGCCCGTCCGCGGTCACGCTGCCGGCGGCGTGCGTGAACCGGTGGGCACCCACCTCGATCGACCGGTCCGACGCGACCTGAACCGTTCCCGTGTTGTGGATCGAGGAGTCGTCCGCGGCGCCCGACAGCTCGAGGTTGCGGCCGACGATCAGATCGCCCTCGTTGCGCAGGTCACCCTGCAGGTAGCGCCAGCCACCGCCGCCGTCCTCCAGACGCAGCGTTCCGCGGTTGGTCAGCGGCTGACCGGCCGGCGCCAGCAGTCGCGCCCTGGACTCGGTGGAGTGGTTCGTGGTGAGCGCGACCGTGCCGGCGTTGACCCATCCGGCCGGCACCTCCAGGCGGGTGTCGGTGTACCAGCCGCCCAGGACGGTGATGGTGACGCCAGCGGGGACGTCCGACAGCGCCTGGCTGGTGCCGCTGGTGAAGGTGTAGCTGCCGGAGCCGTCCGTCCCGGACGGGACCGTGCCGAAGTCCAGGCTGGAGGTGCCGTTGAGACTCACACCGCTCGCGCCGCTCACGGTGCCGCCCGCGTACTCGAAGTCGGCACTGTCGAGGCGCAGGGCACCCTCGGCGACGAGGCTGCCGGCGCGCTGCACGAACGTCCCGATGACGGGCACATCGCCACCGATGCGACCCAGCGCGGTGGTGGTGCCCGCCGCGATGTCGATGTCGCCATCGTTGACGAACGTCCGGCCTTCGGCCAGGGTCAGGTTCCGTTGGATGTCGATGCTGCCGGTGTTGGTCAGGTCGGCTTCGAGTCGGCGCCCGCCACCGCTGCCCGCGACGACCAGCACGTCCCCGGCGTTCGTCACGGCCCCCGCCGAGCGGATCCACGACGTGCCGGGGACGCCCGACTGGCCGGTGAGCGTGACCGTGCCGCCGAGCGTGGCGCCATCCGGCACGATCAGGCGGGCGTCGCGGTAGTAGTCGGCGACAACCTGAAGATCGTGGCCCGGCGCGGCGTCGCCGACCAGCGCGACGTCGCCGAACAGCCGGTAGGTGCCCGAGCCGGTCGCGTCGGCGGAGAACTCCACGGTGCCGCTGTCGATGATCGGGGCGTTGCTGGTCTGGGTGCCGCCGGCGATCAGGTAGGTCGCGCCGCTGACAACCTTCAGCGCCCCGCCGTTGATGAGCGTGCCGTCCGTCTGTGCGAAGGTCGCCGGGCTCGACACCGTGGTGGTGCCGCCGGTGATCTCGAACGTCCCGGAGTTGGTGTACGTGCGGTCGCCCGCGAGCGTGAGCTGTGTGGTCACCGTCGTCTCGCCGGCGTTGTCCAGGCCGATCGACAGGCTCCTGCCGATGCCGCCCCCGCCGGGGAGCACCTCGAACGTCCCGGTGTTGGTGAACATCCCCCCGACCAGCTCGGCGGTGCCGCCGTACGCGTGGGAGGTGAGGACCAGGGCGCCCCCGTTGGTCACCGCGCCCGGCACGGTGAGGGTGACGTTGTGGTAGTAGCCGCTCGAGATGGACAGCTTCGGGGTCGTGGTGCCGCTAGCGGTGACCGTCAGGTCCGCGACCGTGGCGTGGTTGGCGACGGTGACGGTGTAGGACGCGACGTCGCCCGCGGACGCGTCGATGCAGACGTGGTCGGTGTCGACGGGGGTCCGGTGCGCGCCGTCGGCGGCCGCGGTCCACTTGGTCGCGTCCGACCATGATCCACCCACCGCTCCCGCCCACGAGATCGTGCAGGCGGTCGACGCGCCGGCGCGCACGACGGTCAGAAGACCGATCGTGGCGACGGCCATCGCGGCGAGGACGAGGTACAGGCGTGCGTGCCCGAGACGTTGCGAGCCGTTCGGCATCGGTGGATCCCCAGAGCAGGTAGGCGCCCCACTGGCGTCCGCATCGGCGGGATGATGCTCCTACGCCGTTCGGACTTCCACGGTTAAGGGGGGTCATCCTGGAAGATGACCCAACCGGGTTGGTCCGGGTTGACAGACGTGTCGATGACCCTGGCGCGGACGCTGACGGGAGGGGGAGAGGCGGGTCAGAGCACCTGCGCGAGCGTGACGGCGAGACCGCCGATGCCGAACACCGCGGTCGCGGTGGCGATGATGATCTGGCGGGTCTGGCCCGACACGGCCGCCACCAGCTCGCCCCGGAACGCTGCCAGCATCTCGTCGCGCAGAGCGGCGAGGCGATCGTCCAGACGCTGCTCGAGCGCGTCGAACCGTGCGTCGACCTGCATGAACCGTGCATCGACCTGGGCGAACCGTGCGTCGAGACGCTCCTCCAGCGCCGCCACCTGGGAGCGTGTGGCGAGCTCGACCCCGCTCGCGGGGAGCTCGTCCAGGAGCATCGCGGCGGCATCCTTCCCGACGGTCGGCACGAACAGGTCGAACAGCTCGGCTCGTCGCCGTTCGGCGCGGGACATGGTTACACCTCGGCGCCATCGTCACAACCGTCGAGAGCGACCCTAGGCGGCGTGATCCGCCTGCGGTCCGGGGGATCACGCGGGCTTGTGGATGCGGCGGGGCGAGCTGCTCGCGGTCGGGTGGCTCCAGGTCGACATCGACCGCCGCGTGCTGCACGTGCGCCGCACCCCGTGTTGGCGGAGGTGGTGGAGGTGGCCGGCATCGGGGGTGAGCAGTTCCGCACGGAGCTGTGCCGCCACGAACGTGTCCAGGGAGCGGCCCATCAGGTCGCCGTCGGCCATCACCTCCCCGACACGTACGCCGAGCACTGCGGCAGCCAGCCCACCGTCGACGAGGTAGCGCTTGCCGGTCCTGACCAGCCGCTTCAACCGGTTGGACCACCACGCGGGGGCGACCTCCAGGACCGCCGGTACCTCACCGAGCGAGCCAGGACGAGGAGAGACGCCACGCATCCTGGAGCTGTTCTCCAGCCCGAACCTCGTCGCTGCAGCGGCGTTGCCGGACTCGGTACCCAACGTCGTCGCATGCCCCGGCTCAGCGGTGTGCCACGGTCCCGCTGCGCAGGTCGAAGTGCATGATGTCCTTGCCCGTCCGGTACTTGCCGCCCCACACCAGACCCGCCTCGGCGAGGGCGAGCACCAGCGTCTTGGACAGGTCCATGAAGCCGCCCTTGGCGGCGTTGGTGTGCTTGCCCCACTCGCCCCGGCCGCCCTCGACCTGGTCCTTGCGCTGACGGTCCTGCCACCAGGCCAGGTCGTGACCGCCCTTGCCTGCGCCGACGGTCGCGCGTAGCTCCGCGTCGGTGAGGCTGAGGTAGCGCTTGACCGCCTCGGACTGACGGTGCAGCCGCTCCCACTGCTCACCGGTGTCCTTCAGCGACTTGGCTCGCGCGTCCTCTCCGGTGCCGTGCAGCAGCAGAGTCGCGTGGCGGACCACGGCCGAGCTCGCGTCGCCCTTCGCCTGGGTGAGCGAGCCCTTCTTGCCGGTCTGGCCGAGGAAGAGGTTGCCGGCGTAGTTGACGTCGATGGCCAGGCCGAAGCAGTGGTAGCTGGGCAGCGAGCCGCCCGTGGCCTTCTTCGGTCGCCGCAGCCCCACCACCCCGTACAGCCCGACCGCCTGGGCGATCTCGTCCACCGACTTCCCCGGCATCTGCGCCGCGAGGATCCGTTCCGCCTTCTGTAGCGCGGCGAGCAGCTCGCGGTGTACGCCGCCGACCTTGCTGCCGCCGCTGGGCTTGATCGGCACCCCCAGCAGCGTGGCATCGGGCACGTGACCGGAGAACCACTCCTCGACCGTGGTGCCCGAACGCGCCAGCGCGGCGGCGACGGCCGCGCTGTCCTCGGCGGCACCACCTTCGCGCGCCTGCTTCTTGGCGGCGGCGATGCCCTCCAGCCGCCTCTTCGCGGCGGCAGGGTCGGTCGGCACTGGGACCGTTGCTGGGGTGACCGGTCCGCCGCCCGGCTCGCTCCGCACGGTGGCCGGGGTCTGCGTGGGAGCGCTGGGACCGGACGGCGCCGTGCCGGAGACGGCCGGGTTGGCGGCCCCGGGATCCGCAGAGCCGCCGCCACCCACCGTCGCGGGGCGGCGCGCCCTTGCGACGGCGGGGCGCGCGTAGGTCTTGCGCAGCTGGCGCCACTCGCGTGCCAGACCGTCGGCGTCCGCGGGGATGCGCCCGCCGTTCAGCTCCGGATGGGCGAGGTCGAAGAGCGCGTCGGTGAGGTCGATCTCGCCGCGCTGGCCCGACGCGACGAGCAGATCGGCGGCGACCTTCAGCGGAGGCGTGCCGGTCGCCATGACGGCCGCGCCGAGAGCGAGCGTCCACAGGCTCAGCCCGTGCCGGGTGGCGAGCCGTGCCAGGATCGCCGGCGCGGACAGCGGTGCCATCGCGGGCGCCCCGCCGCCGTGCGCCCCGGCGGTGGCCGGCGCCGCCGCCCCGACCGCGGCGGATCCGGCCGCGGCCGCGGGGATCGCGGGAGCAGCGGACCCCGCGCTCGGCCCCGGGGCGGAGGCGGGGGCCGGGGCGGGCGTGGCACCCGCCCCGCCCTTGAAGGCGCCGAGCGCCGACCCCAGGGTCGTGCGCACCATCTTCTCGTGGGTCGTGGCGATCGGCTCCACCTTGGCCAGCTCCGCCACCCGGGCGGTGTAGGGCTGCATGGCCTCGGCGTGCCGGCCGAGCCAGGCGGCGATGTTCGCGGCGAGCTTCTCGTGGATGGGCCGGTACATCGGCGAGCCGGGCCGGTAGTAGGCGCGCAGCCGGGGGGCTCGCGCGAGCGCGTCCTCCTTCTGCGGCGGGGCGACGGCCGGATCGGTCAGCACCTTCCGGAGCGCGTCGAGCTGCTCGAACAACCACGACTCGATGACCGCCCGTTCGCCGTGGCCGTTGATGGCTTCGAACAGCGCGACCATGGCCGGGGCGACACCGCCGCCCTTGCGCTTGCCGCGGGGCAGGTTCCGCCCGACGGTGCGGCCGCCTCCACTGTGGCCTCCGAGGATCAGCCGTCCGAGCTTCGCCCCGCCAGCCAGCGCGCCGACCTCCTCGAGGCGGCTGAACACCGCGCGTACGTACGCGCCGCTCTGCGTCTGGCCGAAGTCGGACCGCTCGCCGCCCTGCGGGAGGAGCCCGACGAGCTGGGGCATGCCGCTGGCCTCGATCTGTTGGCCGATGCGGTCGAGCGCCACGTCCCGGACGGTGCCGTCCTTGGTGCGTTGGCGCCACCCCGCGTAGGGCCGGCTCTTGGTCTCGGCGTGGCCGTGGAAGTGCAGCAGCACGTCGACCGGTTGGGTGGGATCGAGCCGTTCGGGCACCAGCGCGATGGCACGGCCGGCGGCCGACTCGCCGGTCAGAACGGCGCTGGCTCCGCTGCGTGTGGGGTCCTGGTGCCCCAGTGGGAGTCCGTCGATCGGGATGCGCCGTATGGAGCCGCTTTCGACGCGGCGCTCCTCGGCGTTCCAGCCTCCGGCCGTGACCCCGGTCCGCCACCCGCCGGCTCGCTGCAAGGGCAGCAGCGACCGCTGGACCGCTCGGTTGCCGAAACGTCGCTGCAGCTCCAGCACGCGGGCGGCGAGTGCCGTCTGGCGCTGTTGGATCGGTGGGTCGGCGACCCTGCTGGGTGGGGCGGAGGCCGGTGCGGGGCTGCGGCCACGCAGGATCTGAGGGCTGGTTCGCTGGACGCCCACCGGCGCTCCCTTGTCGCTCGGTCACCACGGCCCGTGGCGACGCCCATGACCGCGATCGTGGCATGGATGAGCGACCTCGGGAAGGGCCGACGGGGCAGCTCCCGGTGCCCCACAACCCCTAGTCCGGGGAGACCGCCCGCAGGCGATATCATGTGATACCACTGGGCTGGTCGAGGAGTCTCGCAGTGACCGACGTGCTCATCCGGGACGTGCCCGACGAGGTCGTCTCCGCCATCGAGGCGAAAGCCAAGCGGCTCGGCCTGTCACGGACCGAGTACCTGCGCCGCCAGATGGTCAGGGTCGCGTCGGGGACCGATGAGCCGGTCACGGTCGAGGCGCTGCGACAGCTCGCCGAGACGTTCGCCGACCTCGCGGATCGAGACGTCATGCGGGGTGCCTGGGAGTGAGCGACTGGCTGATCGACAAGTCGGCGCTGTTGCGGCTCGGCGAGGCCACCGACGCGGCTGGGTGGGCTGACCGCATAGACCGCGGGCTGGTACGCATCACGACCGTGACCCGGCTGGAACTGGGCTACAGCGCGCGCAGCGCCGCGGATCTCCGCGAGGGCATGCGGCGCCAGCCGATGGCGTCGCTACCCGTGGAGTACCTCACTCCCAAGATCGAGGACCGAGCCGTCGAGGTCCAGGCACTGCTCGCCGATCGCGGGCGGCACCGCGCCCCCGCCATCCCCGACCTGCTCATCGCCGCGACCGCAGAGCTCGTCGGACTCACCGTGCTGCACCTCGACAAGGACTTCGAACTCATCGCGGAGATCACGGGCCAACCGACGGAGCGTCTCGCCGCCGCGTGACACTAGGCACGGCGGAGCCGTGTCGCTGGGCCGGTCATCGCGCGACCTGACCCATCTGGGCTACAGCCACCGCGACCGTCCGGGATGTAGCGTGGTCGCCGGACACGCGGCCCGCCTGTCCGCGTTCGACCTGGAGTGCAGCCCGTGGATCGTCGTGTGTCCGTCGTCAGCAACCTCGTGCTCGTCCTCGCGCTGACGGTGGTGGGGACCGCGTCGGCGTCGCCCGCAGCGTCCGGCGATCGTGGCGGCGACCGCGTCGACGTCATCGTCGTGCTCGACGACGTCCCCGACGCCCGCGCTGCGGCGCAGGACGTCGCGCGCGACCACGGAGCGCAGCTCGGCCTGGTCTACGAGCACGCGCTCGAGGGCTTCTCGGCTTCGGTGCCGACGGGGCGCCTCAACGGGCTGCGTCAGGACCGGCGCGTCGACCTCGTCGAGCTCGACCAGTCGGTCGAGGCGTTCGGTGAGGTGCCCACCGGCGTCGACCGCATCGAGGCCGACCGCGAGCTGGGCCTGACCGATGCGTCGGGCGTGACCTTCGGAGGCAAGGTCGACATCGCCATCATCGACACCGGCATCGACCACAGCCACCCCGACCTCAACGTGGTCGCCGGGACCGACTGCGCGCGGGGCGGACCGTTCAACAACAGCTGCAAGGACGGGCTCGCCGGCGACGGCAACGGCCACGGCACCCACGTCGCCGGTAGCGCCGCGGCCATCGACCACCTCAGCGGCCTCGGGGTCGCCGGTGTCGTGCCGGGCGCCGACCTGTGGGCGGTCAGGGTCCTGGACAACAACGGCAGCGGCTACATCTCCTGGATCGTCGCCGGCATCGACTGGGTGACCGCCCGCGCCGACACCATCGAGGTGGCGAACATGAGCCTGGGCTGCGAGTGCTCCAGCTCCGCCCTGGACACGGCGCTGACCAACTCGACCAACGCCGGGGTGGTGTACGTCGTGGCCGCCGGCAACAGCGCCAAGGACGCCTCGACCTTCAGCCCCGCCAACCACGACCAGGTCATCGCGGTCTCGGCGATCGCGGACTTCGACGGTCTGGCGGGCGCCGCCGGCTCGGCCACCTGCCGCACCGACGGTGACGACACCCTGGCGAGCTTCAGCAACTTCGGGGCGGTGGTCGACCTGGCCGCACCCGGGGTCTGCATCACCTCCACCTGGCCGGGCGGCGGCTACCACACCATCAGCGGCACCTCGATGTCCAGCCCGCACGCGGCCGGCGCGGCCGCGCTGTACGTGCACGCCAACGGCGTCGCCAAGAGCAGCAGCCGCTGGTCGACCGTGCGCAGCGGGCTGCAGAGCACGACCTGGTCGGTCGCCCCGACCGACACCTGCGGCTACGACCCCGAGGGCAAGCAGGCGGGCCGGCTGCTGATGCTGGAGGCCTGCGACGGTGGCGGCATGGTCGGCACCGCCCCGACCGCCGACGCCGCGGCCGCGGAGACCCTCGAGGACACCGCGGTCACCGTCACGCTCGGCGGCGGCGACGCCGAGACCTGCGACCTCGGCTTCTCGATCGTGACCGGACCCAGCGACGGGTCCCTGAGCTCGATCACGGACGCAACGTGCTCATCGGGCACGGCCCCCAAGACCGACAGCGCTTCGGTCGACTACACCCCCGCGACCGACTTCGCCGGCAGTGACAGCTTCACCTACCGCGTCACCGACGGCGACGGCAACAGCGCGGACGCCACGGTGGCCATCACGGTCAACGGTGTCAACGACGCTCCCGTCGCCGTGGACGACAGCGCCGGCACCGCCACGGACACCCCGGTGACGATCGCCGTCCTGGCCAACGACACCGACGTGGACAGCGACCCGCTCACCGTGCTGGCCGGAGCGACCGCTCCGACGAGCGGCGCGATCGTGGTCAACGCCGACCAGACGATCACCTACAGCCCCGACGCCGGGTTCACCGGCACCGACTCGTTCACCTACAAGGCGTTTGACGGCACGGTCGACAGCAACGAGGCGAGGGTCACGGTCACCGTCACCGACGCCGCTGTGGTCACCGCCTCCGTGGAGGACTACAGCGCCTTCGGCGGCAAGTCCAGCGACAACCACCTCGACATCACGATCCGCATCACGGACGCGAACGACTCGACCCTGGGTGTGCCCGCGACGGTGAGCATCCAGCTGTACCGCAACGATGGCGCGGTCGGCGGCACCCTGGTGGGGTCGACCGACGGCGCCGGCTGGGTCACGTTCGGCTACCGCGGCGTCGGCCCCGGCTGCTACGCGACCGACGTGACGGCGGTGTCGCCCAGCGGCAGCTACAGCTGGGACGGATCCGAGGTCGTCGCGGTGTTCGAGAACAACGTCACCAGCTGCGAGGCAGTGCTCTCCCGGTAACCGCCTGCGGAGGGGCCGTCGGCCCAGTCGACCGGTGCCGGGAGCACGTGGAGTCCGTGAGGAGCTGCCCTCGCTGAGGATGGATGAGCCAGCTCGTCACGAGCTGGTGCCGCGGAGTCCGCGAGGGAGTCACGATGAGCCGCCCGGCCACCACCTCGCTGGGGGTGTTGGATCCTGGCAGAGCGAGCCACTCGTCGGAGGTGAGGTCGCGTCGAGCGTGGTGGCCATCGCACCCAACTCGACCTCCGGCCTGAGGGAGCGACTCGACCTCATCGCTGATGAGATCGGAGGCGGGCGTGGTCCGCCAAGGATGATCCCCTAGCGAAAGGCGGCGCTAGGGACAGTCTGAGAGGGACCGGGAGACGCCCGCGCTCGGACCTCAGCTGCGCGCGGCGCGTGACGACGGGTCGGCCGTCCGGTGGCTGAACCGCGGACGGTGTGCGCGGTCAACAGGTTGCTAATGGGCGCTACGTGCAGGTCGTGAACCCGATGCGGTCAACGCGCCCGACGACCTCGACCCCGACGGCGACCGGCGGGGTGATCGCGGCGCTTCCACCGACGAGCGTGATGTGCTCGAAGCTGCATGCGTACCGCTCGAGCCAGTCGACGGTGCGCGACCGCGTGCCGCTCCGGGGATCGGTTCCGGGTACCGGTCGTCAGGCGGCGCGGTAGACGGCGTGGTCTTCGGAGGCGATCCCGGGCAGGGTCG
Organism: Actinomycetota bacterium; assembly: GCA_019347575.1. Lineage (NCBI taxonomy): Bacteria > Bacillati > Actinomycetota > Actinomycetota bacterium. The sequence continues at coordinate 39,469 of JAHWKY010000023.1, forward strand.
GGGCGTCGTCGGGTGGGGGGTTGGTCGCTTCGCTGGTTGCGGTACCTGATCGTGGTTGGGGTTGGGGGCGTGGGGGGTCGGCCCCGTCGTCGCGGGGCGGTTCGGGGCGGCCGGGTCTGGCCCGGGGTTGCGATGCGCCGTCGCCGAGCAGGTCGGTGCTCAGATGGCGGCGGCGGGCCTCGGCGGCGGTCTCGGTGAGCACGGTGTGGCCGTCGGGAGAGGTCACGGTGACGGTGGCATCAGCTGAGAGCTCGAAGCTCCAGCCGCCGTGGTGGCGCATCCAGTGGTTGACCGTGCAGACCAGCGCCATCTTGTCGATGTCGGTGGCGCCGATGGGCCAGGGAGGTTCGTGGTGGGCGATGGTCCACTGGGCCGGGACGTCGCATCCGGGCCAGCGGCAGCCGCCGTCGCGGGCACGCAAGGCGCGGCGCTGGGCGCGGGAGGCGTAGCGCTTGCTCTGTCCCAGGTGCAGCGGCAGCCCTTCGGCGTCGGTGATCAGCCACTGCAGATCCGCATCGCAGGCGAGCTGCTCCAGCGCTTGGGGGTCGAGGGGGCCGGTGCGCGGCAGCGTCCCCGGTTCGGCACCCGCACGTTGTTCGAGCTCGTCGAGGGGCAGCAGCGCCAGCAGCACGGGGCGGTCACCACCGTCGTCGGGCAGCTGCTTGGCGGCGCCGGCGCGCTCGATCAGCTCGATGAGGGCGTCCCAGCGGCGCTGGGCGGCGGTGCGGTCGTCGTCCTCGCCCCGCGGGGCGGCGAGCGCGTCGATGCCAGTCTGGATGAGCTCGCCAGCCAGGTTGGGGCCGTAGCCCTCGAGGCGGGTCCCGCCGGCGGGGTCGTCACGGAAGTCGAGTCGCCGGTTGTCGTAGGCGCGTCGGGCCCGGTCCGCGGCCTGCTGGCGGTCGATGAGCCGCTTGCCCTCGTTGCGGACCGCGGAGGGGTCGCCGCGCCGGGCGGCGGTGAGCAGCTTGGTCTCGGCGTCCGGATCGTCCAGCCCGGCGGTGGCGTCGGCGATCTCGGCGGCGTGTTCGGCGGAGATGTCGCCTCGGGCGAGGGCTTGGCGGGTCTGGTCGAGCCCACCGAGGGCCTGGGCGGCGGTCGCGGTCTTCTTCGCGTCGCCGGGACGGCGCCGCAGCTGGTTGCGCAGGAACGAGGTCGTGTCGCGCTCGCCGACCTCGCGGGCGCCGTCGCGCTGGTCGAACGCGGCGGTCAGGGTCAGCACGGTCGCATCGAGGCGGTTGCGCTGCTTGTCCAGCTGCTGGATCAGCCCGGCGAGCTCGGGGACGGGCAGGTCGTCGGGGTCGATGGTGTCGAGCTGATCGATGGACGCGGCGAGGGTGTCGACGTGCGCGAACGCGCCCGCGCGGCGGGCGCTGCCCGCGCTGCCACGTCGCGATCTGGCCGTCATCGACATCCCCTCTGGTCCGGCGCTTCCATATATACGTTCCGAACGTATGCTCGATAAGATACCTCTCCGGTGTGACGGTGTCAAGCACCCGATCTCGAGAAGATGTGAACAACCCTGCTCGCCACGAGCTGGTGGCGTGGAGTCGGCGGGGGGGCGGGTCGCAGGCGATATCAATGTGATACCACCAGGGCTGGTCGAGGAGGTCGCAGTGACCGACGTGCTCATCCGGGACGTCCCGGACGAGGTCGCCCCGCCATCGAGGCGAGGGCCAAGCGCCTCGGGCTGTCACGGACCGAGTGCCTGCGCCGCCAGCTGGTCAGGGTCGCGTCGGGGACCGATGAGCCGGTCACGGTCGCGGCGCTGCGACAACTCTCCGAGACGTTCGCCGACCTCGCGGATAGGTGACCACTCCTGGGAACGATCGTCTCCGGCTGGGGTACCGCCGTTCGGGTGAGAAGCGTTGGGCGCCGTGCCCTTCACTGGGTGTCTCTCGGCTGAAGGGTGCGCTTGGACGGTAGGCCGCGACGTCACGAGGGTCTCCCCTTCACCCGCTTCTCGGGCACGACGAGGTCGGGGATGCGCCGTTTCAGGAAACGATCGAACTGCGGGACCGTGAACGCGGCGTATCCGTAGCTCGGCGTGTAGAGCAGTCCCTTGTCGATCAACCGCGCCCGAGTGGGGCCACACTGCTGCGAGGTCCGATCGAGCAGGAAGGCGACATCGCCGGCGGATTGCGCCTCGGGTCCCAGCTCCGCCATCGCACGCAGGTAGGCACGCTCGAGTTCGGTCGTCCTGTCCAGCCGGACCCTGAAGAAGCTGCTGTCGAGCTTGGCCTCCACCTCGCCCTGGGCTCGGTGCACGTCGGCCACGGCGATCACCGGACCGTCGGCGAGATCCCAGACGGACTTGCCGAACTCCTGGATGAAGTAGGGGTAGCCCTCGGTGTACTCGACGATCCGTGCGGCGGCAGCGTCCTCGTAATCCGCACCTTCGTCGCGGGCTGGCTGGCTGAGCGCTCGTCGGGCGTCCTCCTCCGCGAGGTGGCCGATCTCGGGGAACTTGAACAGCCGCTCGGCGTAGGACTTGGCCTCTCCGGCGAGCTCGGGGAGCTGCGGAAGTCCTGCCGCGACGAGCGTGATCGGCAGCGATCGCTGGACGGTCCTGTGCAGTCCTGCGATCAGCGCCTCGAGTTGCGCGGTCGACAGGAACTGGATCTCGTCGAACAGGAAGACCACGCCGGTCCGGTGGTCTCGGGCGGCCTCGCCGAGCGCGACGAGCAGGTCCGTGAGGTCCGCGTCCAGCATCCCGCTGTCGGCGACACCCTCGAGGGCCTCGACATCCAGTGATGCCGTCACGCCACCGTCGCCGGTCACGGTCAGGGTGAACGACTTGAGGGTTGCTGCTGCGCGGCGAGCCTTCGCCTTCCAGCGCTTCGACGGAGCCACCGTGAACAGGGCTCGACGCGCCTCGCGGGCTAGGACCCGCCGGAACGCGTCGTCGTCGTGCTTGGCGATATCGAGCTCGACGACGGCCCAGCCGGCGTCGTCTGCGCGCTGGCGGAACTCGCCGAGGAGTACGGTCTTGCCGACGCCTCTCAGGCCGGTGATGATCATGGACTGCTCGGGTCGGCCCTGTTCCAGCCGATCGAGCAGCAGCTCGAAGTTCGCCAGCTCGTCACTTCGCCCCGCCAGCACCGGCGGTCGTGCCCCGGCGTTGGGCGTGTACGGATTGCGTCGCGGGTCCACAGGCCATCAGGTTAGCGGGATTTCCATAGTTTATCTAGCGACGATAAAGCTGGATAAACTTGCTGAATCGTGGTAAGCATCCTTTCCCTCGCCCACCCGTGAGCCTCGACGTCTGCGAGCAGCCCCCGTCAGTTGCCGGAGGCGGTCGCGCTGGGGAGGCCGGAGGCTCGCCGCAACGACAGCCGATCTCGCCCCTCACGTGGTTGACGCCCACGACGACCTTCTGGAGTTGGCCCATCCGGTGTCGGCCCTCACGTGCTAGCCGTCGCCCCGCCGGAGACTTTTCCCCAACCTGCGCCGGACCCGCAGCCCGGTGACGGCCCTCGCCGTGGATGCTGGTGATCCGCGAGGGACCAGGTGCACATGGACGGCCTCACCTTGGGCGAGTACATCGATGAGTGGCTCGACGTGGCGCGGCTGCGGCTCGCCCCGACCACGCTCGCGTCGTACGCCGGCATGGTCCGCCGCTACCTGCACCCCGCGCTCGGCGCGGTCCCCATCGCCGAGCTGACCACCCGGCGCATCGAGCGCACCTACGCCGAGCTGCTCACGCGCGGCGGACAGGGCGGCAAGCCGCTGTCGCCCCGCAGCGTGGAGTACTGCCACGCGATCCTGCACACGGTCCTCGCCGATGCCGTCAAGCACGGGGTGGTCGTGGCGAACCCGGCCACCGGGGCGACGGTGCCGCGTCACCACGGTGACGGGGCGCAGGCCAAGGACCTGACCGTCTGGACCGCGGAGGAGCTGGCTCGGTTCCTCGAGCTGGTCGCCGACGACCCGCTGTTCCACCTCTGGGCGCTCGCGGCGACCACCGGGATGCGCCGGGGAGAGCTGCTCGCGGTCGCCTGGCCGAGCGTCGACCTCGACCGCCGCGTGCTGCACGTGCGTCACTCGCTGGTCAGGGTCGACGGCGCGTTCCGGCTCAAGCCGCCCAAGAACGGCCGAGCCCGCTCGCTCGCCCTCGACGACTGGACGCTCGGCGTCCTCGCTGACCGCCAAGAGGTGCAGCAGCGCGAGGCCCGGGTTCGCGACCGCCCGTCCACGCTCGGGCAGCAGTGGGAGCTGGTGTTCACGACCCCGGAGGGCGAGCCGCTCGACCCGCTGCGGGTGACGTGGGCGTTCCGCAAGCTCGTGGCGTCGCTGCCGCTACCCCGCATCCGTTTGCACGACCTACGGCACGGACATGCGACGTTGCTGCTGCAGGAAGGGACCCCGATCAAGGTCGTCTCCGATCGGCTCGGCCACGCCAGCGCGAGGTTCACCCTCGACGTCTACGCCCACGCACTGCCGGTCATGGACGCCGCCGCAGCCGACCGCTTCGCGCAGCTCCTCGGACACGCGGACTGACTGATCTGATCGTCACGAACGGCTCGCCACCACCCTCACCGCGGTCTCCCGGCCCACCGTCGGGGCGAGATCCTCGACCCGCGTCCGGCCCACACATCGAACTGATCCGTCCCTCGATCGCCGAGTCGAGGAAGCACTCCTCGCGCTCGACGAACGGAACGCCGCGGCGTCAGCCGCTGGCGAAGCCGATCCCGCCGACGGCCACGACGGCGGCGACGAGGCCGAACAGCATCGTGACCGTCAGGCGGCGCAGGTCGTCGCGGAGGGCACCGATCTCGCGGTGCATGTCGGTGCGGAGGGCACCGATCTCGCGGTGCATGTCGGTGCGGAGTGTGCCGATCTCGTGGTGCAGCTCGGCTCGCAGCCCGCTGATCTCCCCGCGCAGGACGGCCTCGAGCGTGTCGAGGTCACGCTTGGTCGCCACGTCGGCCCAGCCGACCGGTGGCAGGTAGTCCATCAGGGTGGCTGCTGCCTCGTCGTCCATGCTGGCCACGAGCATCTCGATCAGGTGGTGACGGCCTGCTGTTGGATGCTCATGGTGCCTCCGCCGGTGGTGGGCGGCAAGGAGCATCGCGGTGGATCGCGGCGGACGGCAACGAACGCGACGGGGAGCTGTGGACACCGGCCGACCCGTCGGGCTCGGGCCCCGACCGGTCAGCCGGTGGCGAAGCCGATCCCGCCGACGGCCACGACGGCGGCGACGAGGCCGAACAGCATCGTGACCGTCAGGCGGCGCAGGTTGTCCCGCAGGGCACCGATCTCGCGGTGCACATCGGTGCGGAGCGTGCCGAGCTCGTGGTGCAGCTCGGCTCGCAGGTCGGCCCGCAGGCTGTTGAGCTCGCCGCGCAGGACGGCCTCCAGCGTGTCGAGGTCGCGCTTGGTGGCCACGTCGGCCCAGCCGACGGGCGGCAGGTAGTCCATCAGGGTGGCTGCTGCCTCGTCGTCCATGCTGGCCACGAGCATCTCGATCAGGTGGTGGCGGGCCTGGTGTTGGATGCTCATGGTGCCTCCGCCGGTGGTGGTCGGCAAGGAGCATCGGGTTGCATCGCCGTGTACGGCAACGAGCGCGGCGGGGCGGCTGTGGACATCTCGGCTCGCAGCTCGGCCCGCGGCGCTCGCCGCGAACCCAGACCCACCTTGTCTGGAGCCCCGACGCAGCGAGCGGCGAGTACACCGTGGAGGTGACCGTCACCGCCGCCTGCGCGCCCGATGCGTCCGAGCCCAACGACGACGGCGCCATCGTGCCGGCCGGCACCTACCGGGTCGTGGTCACCGTCACCGACGTCATCGCCGGCACCGTCGAGGACAGCCTCGACGTCGTGGTGGAGGCGCCCTGCAGCGACGACGTGCTGGAGGACGACGACACCACCGCCGACGCGACCCTGCTCGCCGACGGCGCCAGCCAGGACCTGCTGTGCGACGACGTCGACCGCTTCGCGGTCCAGGCGGCCTTGAGCGACACCATCACGGCCACCCTGACCCAGGACAGCGCCACCAGCCCCGACCTCGACATCACGCTGTACGGCACCGACGGCACGAACCAGCTCGCGACGACCGAGACCCAGACCGCCGACACCGAGACCATCACCTTCGAGGCCACCACCAGCGGCACCCGCTACGTGGCCGTGACCGGCGCGATGGCGCCGTGGAGGCCAAGCCCTACACCGTCATGCTCTCTCTTTGCGGGGCGGATGGGTTCGAGCCGAACGATTCCCGTGTCGGTGAGGTGCCTGAGCTGCGAGCGGGGCGCCGGTCCTCGGGGTGATCTGCCCGGACGACGTGGACTACTTCGTCCGGGTTGACGGCGGGGCCGTCGAAGGGTTGGAGGTAGGTGTGGCGTCGTGGGTGCAGGCTCCGCAGGGTGATTGGGTGGGCTTCGGGGCTGATGGTTGCTTGTTGGCGGGCTGGAACGGGTCGTCGGATGCGGGTCATCTGCCGGCGGCGTCGCTGACGGTGGAGTAGCCCACGAGGGCAGCGCCTGGACGCCGACGCCCCGACGCGCCCCTGACCGGGACAGGGCGCAGGTAGCCTGGGGCCCGTTCGCCCGACCGCTCCCGACTCCGTGAGGTTGCATCCATGCACGTCGTCGTCACCGGAGGTGCCGGCTTCATCGGCGCGAACCTCATGCGCACGCTGGTGGACGGCGGGCACTCGGCCGTCGCCCTCGACAACCTCTCCACAGGGTCGAAGGAGAACCTCGACGGGCTCGACGCGCAGCTGGTGGTCGGCACAATCCTAGACCCCGACGTGCTCGACGAGGTGCTGGCGGACGCGGACGCCGTCGTGCACCTGGCCGCCCGCCCGTCGGTACCTCGCTCCATCGAGGACCCAGCGGCCAGCCACGAGGCCAACGCCACCGGGACCCTCCAGGTCCTGGAGGCAGCACGCCGGGCAGGCAACCTCCACACCATCGTGGCCTCATCCTCCTCGATCTACGGCGCGAACCCGACGCTGCCCAAGTCCGAGGACCTGCGTCCCCAGCCGATGAGTCCCTACGCGGTCAGCAAGCTGGCGACCGAGACGTACGCGCTGGCCTACCAGGAGTGTTTCGACCTGCCGACGCTGGCGTTCCGCTTCTTCAACGTGTTCGGTCCGCTCCAGCCCGCCGGGCACGCCTACGCCGCCGCGATGCCAGCATTCGTGGACGCCGCGCTCCAGGGCCGCCCGCTGCCCCTGAACGGTGACGGGCTGCAGACCCGCGACTTCACGTTCGTGGGCTCGGTCGCCCGGGTGATCACGCAGGCGGTGGATCGCACGGTCACGTCGACCGAACCGGTGAACCTCGCGTTCGGTTCACGTCGCTCCCTGCGTGACGTCATCGCCGAGCTGGGGGAGCTGCTAGGCCGCGATCTCGAAATCGAACAGCGACCGGACCGCCCCGGCGACGTGCGCCACTCACAGGCCGACCAGACCCGCCTGAAGAAGCTGTTCCCGGACATCGAGCCGGTCGAGTTCACCGACGCCCTGCGCCAGACCGTCGCCTGGTTCCAGAAGGGTTGACGCCCTACAGCCGCTCGACGTTAGGCAGGGCGCGGGGGAGCGCGTTGCGGGTGTCGAACACCAGCGTGGCGTGCTTGGCGACCAGTTCGAGGTCGATACCGACGTGCGGCGTCACGATGACCACGCGGTCGGACTGCGCGACCGCCTCTGCCGTCAGCTCCACGCTGTTGAGCTACCCCCCGTCCACCGCGTACGCGGGGCGTGCGGGTCGTGGTACTGGCTGACCTACCTCATCATTGACAGCGACACATCGGGGGCGACCCGCGAAGACCTACGCCGCGACCCTCGTGACGGCGGGATCGAGGCGCGCCCCGTCTGGAAACCGATGCACCTCGAGCCCGTTCCGCTACCAGTCCCATCCGTTGGAGGGGGTGTGGCCAAGCGGACCCTCGAGCGGGGCTGTGCCTACCCTCCGGTAGTTCGCTGGGAAACGACGAACTGTCGGAGATCTGCGCACTCCTACGCAAACGCCTCGGCTAACGTCGTCGTGGCTGTTAGCCGAACGTCATCGCAGACCTGGGTCAACTCACGGGTGCGCGCCGATACGCTGCGACCACTTTCGGACAGGAGGAGTCCATCGCGGGCGATGCTGGTTGCCAACCGTTTCTTCGCCCTCTCGAACTCCCGGCTTCACCTGATCTCGAAGTTGCAGCTTGAGGGGTGGGAGGTTTCTGCGGTCGCTGCCGTGGATGAGTCGGACGTCCACGATTCCCGTGCGAGGCTGGAATCTGTAGGCGTGGTAACTCACGCCGTTCGCCTCGAACGGGGAATCGCACCGTACGCCGACCTCCATTTCTTGCGCGCTCTGGCGCGCCTACTGAATGAGACCCGCCCAGATCTCGTGCACTTCTTCAACGCCAAACCGATTTTGTTCGGAACGGTGGCAGCTCGAACGTCATGCCGAGGAGCGAAGGTGGTGAGCACCGTGACAGGCCTAGGCCAACTTGGACTCTCTCGGGGACCGTTCCGCCATGTGGCCATGCTGGCGTTGAGAGCGGCACTATTGGCCAACGATCTCACGATCTTCCAGAACCGCAGCGACGCGAAGATGATTGCGCGACGGAGGGGTCCCTATCGGCGCTCGCGAGTGATCGAGAGCTCGGGCATCGACACGTCAGCGTTCCAGCCGGGATTCTCGGAACGTGAGGACCCACTGGTGGTTGCGATGATGGCGCGGCTCATCTGGACCAAGGGCGTTCGTGAGTTCGTCGCCGCGGCACATGAGCTTGCGGCGAAGCACGAGGGAGTAAGGTTCGTGCTGGCGGGTGAACGGGACCCGAACCACCCAGAGACCGTGCCAGAGTCGTTCGTCCGCAACATGACCCACACGGGGGCAGTCGAATACGTGGGTCTGGTACGCGATCCTGCCGAGTTCCTCCGAAGCTGCGACGTCTTCGTGTTGCCCAGCTACCGCGAGGGCTTTTCCCGCGTCTTGCTCGAGGCGATGTCCTCTGGCGTGCCCGTCGTAACTACGGATGTTCCCGGTTGCCGGGACGTGATCAGGGACGGTGAGAACGGCATCGTGGTCCCGGCGCGCGACGAAAACGCGCTCGCCTCCGCAATCGAACGTCTCATCTCGGACGCCTCTCTGCGACAGCGTTTGGGCCAGGAAGCGCGACGCTCGGTCGAGCAACGCTACTCGGCGGAAACCATCAGTGAGCAGTACATGGATGCCTACGTGAGCGCGGGAATCCCGGTCAGGACACAGAGAGGCTGATGGGAAGTCAAGGCACGGCCGCCTCGCCCCTTCACGCGCGACCAGTCATCATCATTGGCGCTCCACGCTCTGGCACAAACCTGTTGCGTGACCTGCTAGGCGAGCTTAGGGGCTTCGCGACGTGGGACTGTGACGAGTTGAACCCGATGTGGAGGTACCGCAACTCACGCGCGGATCATGACGAACTCACCGAGGAGCAAGCCACCGACGACATCGCCCGTTACGTGAGACGCAGGTTCGACCGACTCGGTCGTCGCGAAGGCGCCCACACCGTCGTCGAGAAGACATGCGCGAACAGCCTCCGACTGCCCTACGTACACAGGCTTCTCCCCGAGGCCCGGTTCGTGATTATCACCCGGAACGGGCTGGATGCGACGGCATCGATCATCGACCGGTGGCAAGGCAGCACTCCTCTCGGCTACCTCGCTCGGAAGGCAAGGCACGCGCCGCCATCGGTCCTGCCGATGTATGCAGCGAACTTCGTTAGCGCGAGGTTCCGACGTGTTACCGGCATCCATGAACACGCCAACACTTGGGGACCGAGATACCGGGGGATCGACGATGAACTTCGGCACCACGGGTTGGATTATGTGGCGGCCCGCCAATGGACAGCTTGTGTTGACGGTGCGATCAAGTGGTGGGAGAGTCAGGCCACTCCACACGTCTTCTCGCTCACGTACGAAGCCTTGACGAGCTCGCCAACGGCGACGTTCGGGCACCTGTGTGACTTCCTTGATGCGCGCCCCTCTCAGGCTGGGGCCTGGCTCATCGAGACCGTGCCGAACAGCAGGAGCGTGGGAAAGGGGTACCGTTCGCTCTCCCCTAGCCGACGCGCGACCATCCTGGACGTAATCGAGTCCACGATGGCACGCCGAGAGACACTGCCCGCGGCGGCGAGTATCTCGTGACGCCGCGCGACGAGAGACGGAAGCGGGCGTTCGATCTCGCCGTCGGCGGGGCCCTGTTCATCGTGGCCCTGCCTGTTCTTCTTGCGGGGGCTCTCGCGGCTGCGCTGTCCACCCGCAGTCATGGCTTCTTCGTCCAGGCACGGGTAGGACGACACGGGGAGGTCTTCAAGGTTGTAAAGCTGCGAACAATGCGGAACGGCGCTGGCAGCCCTCTACACGTGACCATCGGCGGCGATGTTCGCATCACACGGGTGGGCCGCTTCCTTCGGCGTTCACGCCTCGACGAACTACCCCAACTCATAAACGTGCTGCATGGGAGCATGAGCCTCGTGGGTCCGCGGCCAGACGTCGCCGACGCTCTGGCGTTCATCGACGCCGACGCTCGCGCAGAACTCCTGTCGGTGCGTCCCGGCCTGACTGGGCCGGCCTCGTTGGCGTACATGGACGAAGAATTCCGAGTCGCGGCTGCGGACGATCCGGTCGAATATTTCTCGCAATCGATTCTGCCGCACAAGGTGGCGCTGAATCTTGAGTACGTGCGCAACTGGTCCGTTTCGACCGACCTGAGATACCTAGTCACGTCGTTGTTGGACGTCGCAAGCTACGTTGTCTCCGGTCGCACTCCGCGTGAGTGAACTCCTGAGCGGAATCGCGAACCAGGGTTCTCGAATCATGGCGCCAGTTCAGCGACGGCAAGGATGTGGATCCCGTCCTCGGGGGCTGCATGCCTGCAGTATCGCTCGTACGCTTTCCATGCGATTCGCAGGCATCGCTCATCTCGGACACTAAACCAACGGTTCGAAATGACACGGCGCAGCACGAGACGCCAACGGTTATCGCGGTGAAGGTACCTTACCTTCTCTATTTCGAACTGTGGCGAGAGATGGGCTTTCAATAGGCCTACATCGTAGTGACGCTCGTGCTTGTCACTTAGCGGTATGACGGTTGTCGGTACCGTGACGATCAACCGCCCATTTGGCGCTAGGCATCCGGCAAGCCCATCTACAACGGCAGGCAGGTCGCCGTCCGGCACATGCTCTATTACCTCCATGGCTGTAACCACATCGTACGGTCCGTCGACCTCACCGAGGGAGGACCCGAATACCGACATACCTGGCCCTCTCGCTGTCGCGAAGGCACGCGCGAACGCTACGGCCCTTTCTGACATATCGACCCCGTCTACCTTGTCGATACCCTGCGAAGTGAGGTGGCCTACCAGGCGACCGTCACCACATCCGAAGTCCAAGACCCTCCTTGCCCCTGATGCCGCGACTTCGTCCGCCACGGAGGTCAGGAGGTTCGCGTACTCGAACACCCATCCTAGATCTCTACCCGGCACCCAGTAAGCTCCCGCGTCAACAGGCAACCAGTGATATGGAAAGGCGTACTGAGTCTCCTGCGCGGTTTGCTGAGGGTTGGTCATCGTTAATGCCTTTGTTCCCGATCCGAGAGAAGAATCGCCGCCCAGAGATCGACGCCGACCTCCGTCGAGTAATGTTGCTTGACACGAGTCCGGGCAGAGTGACCGAGTCTGGCGCGCAAATCAGGATCGTTGAGGAGACTCATAAGGCCATCGAACCAGTGCGCGTGCTCACTAATTAGGATGCCACAGTCGCCTACGATATCCGAGTGAACTTGATTGAATGTAACACACGGAATAACACCATACGACATGTATTTTAGGGTCTTAAAACCGCACTTACCTCGCTCAAGTTCTCCATCCCGCAGTGGTGCTATGCCAACATCTATCGATCTAAGAAAGGCATCCTCTCCCTCGGCACTCCATGACACCTGGTGGACTCCCTCTTGTCCACGTAGCAGCGGAGGGACTCGCCCCCCCATAACAATCAATTCTACCCCCCTATCCCTAACAAGGGCGCGAAGAGGACTAGCGAGTATCGCTAGCTGGTCCTCTGTGGCCGGAGACCCGAGCCATCCGATACGTAGGGCGCGCGTTCGCTCTTCGTCAGGCTGCCGTTCTAGAGCCGGAACTGCGACGCACGTTGGAATGACTCGCACATCGTACGCACCAGATGACTCAGCCCACCCTGCGAGTACGCGGTTACCTGCGACGACGACTTGTGATGACTCTACGAGGATCGTAGCCAACTCTCGTTTCTGCGAAGAGGGGGATGCGTACAGGGCATCATCGACATCCCAGATTGCTTCGGTGCGCGTCATGAACCTCCGGATAGCACCCGCTGGTGGTAATCCCACGGGGGGGACTAGCTCCTTCTGGACGACAGTCCGACGGCTCGATGACGGATGGAAAGTGACGCAATCGAGGAGTCGCCGAGCGACCGGCAGAAGGGTCGCCGCTACCGAATGGCCGTATCCTCGGGGCGGGCCCATGTGCCGAACTTCGGCTGCCATCCCCTTCGTCGAAAGCCCTGAGAGGTACTGGTAGACCCGGTATCGGGAACTCGCCCCGCGCTCGTCGTACCGCGTGAACCACGTGACAGATAGTGGACTCATGTCCGGACCTCACTGACGGGGGCGTCACTCCCCCGCGAGGTCTCATGGCGCTGGGTCATCCCCACCACTGCGACAGCCATCGCTCCGATATACGCGACGACACTCACAACAGCCGCGCCAGGCATCCCATGCGCAGCTATAACAGGCACCCCCGCCCCCGCGGACAAGACCAGCGCCAGCAACGACCCTCGGAGGTAAGACTTGAACCGGCCCTGGCCCATGAGTCCTGTTGCGGTGACCCTCCACATCGACATGGCGACGCCCGCCACAGCCAAGATTCGGGCAGGCCCCACGGCTCCGCTGTAGCGCTCACCGAAGACCGCGGGAATGAGCCAAGGTGCCAGGACCCATAGGCCGCCAGCGACCGCAACCGACAGCACCAAGGTGAGGGCGGCGAGCAACCGCAACGAGCGCTTCTCCTCGGCGCGGGAACGCTGCTGTGCGATGTGATCGAACGTGACCTGAGCTATCGCAGTGGGGACTACGACCGTCAGTTCGGCGACCGCCACGGCGACCGAGTAGAGCCCTACCTCTCGGTTGCTCCTCAGCCACCCAAGCAGAAGCCGATCAAGGCGATACGCGAGTGTCATGGAGATGCTGCCAGCCTGAGTCATCAGACCGTGCCGGAGAAGAGATGGTCCAGTGCGGCGCTCTTCAGCTTCAGCGACGCCACGTCTCGCGTCGGTTAAGTGAGCCATCACCTGAGGCAAGAGAGGCAAGAGGCCAACCACCGAGCTACCGAGGAGGACGACGAGGTACGGAGTCAGTTGCTCTGTCCCGAAGACCAGGTACAGAGACGATGCCCCACCCAGAAGTGCACCGGTCCGAACAGCTTCCGACCATCCGGCACGTACGAGGAATCCTTCAGCCCGACCGACACCGAGCGCGAACACCGTGATCAGGCTCAAATAGAGTAGGGATACCGCAAGCACGAGTTCGCTTGGAGACTGAAGCACGTCCATCGAATAGAAGATGACGAGCGCGAGGGGTAGTAGCGCCACTGTCGCAACGCCTAAGGCGCGCGAGGAATCACGCACAAAGATCTGGCGTACGGCGGATTGCACATCCGACCTAGGTAAGTGGTAGCGCAGCGACGCGTCGAGGCCGAACGACCCTAGGACCGCGAAGAGGCCTGCGACGGTGATTATGATGGCAGCACGGCCGCGATCCACGGGCCCGAGAGCGCGCGCCAAGATGATGCTGCCGCCAGCACGGAAGCTGGCAGCGACCACTAGTATGATTGACGTGGATGCGAGTTGACGGCCGGCGCGCCGGAGTCCCTCTCCACGTTTGTTCAAGGCGCTCATGACCAAGGCTTACTGTCGCGACGGGACGATGCCGGTTGCTGGCGGATCAAGCAATGGAACTCAACGAGTCAACGAAGTGAACAAATCGAACCAGCGTTGCACCATGGCATCAGCGGAGAACAACCGCCCCCGTTGCTGACGAGCACGGATGTCGTCCACTGCGCTCATCTGGCTACAGAACTCCTTCACCGCTCGAGCTATTGCTGTCACGTCTCCCACCGGGCACAACTCTCCGTAAGAGCCGCCGTCGAGTATGTAGCTGGGTCCGTAGGGAGCGTCTGTTGCGACAACCGGGGCGCCGACCATTAAGGCTTCAACGATAACGTTACCGAAACCCTCCAGCTTCGATGTCAAGACGAGCGCACAGGTTCGGGATAAGAGTTCTTCCGGTGCTTCGACGAAACCGCGGAAATCGACGCGGTCGCGAACGCCAAGGTTGTCAGCGAGCGAGACGAGGTTGTCGTATTCGAGTCCCGTTCCGGCGATCACCAACGTGTACGAAGAAAGATCTGCAACAGCGAAAGCACGGATTGCTGTGGCCACGTCCTTCTCAGGACTCAGCCTCGAGATGACGAGAAGGAAAGGGTCTTCAAGGTCAGGCGACCACGGGAGGGTTGAGAACCGGCTGCTGTCGATTCCATTCGGCACGACGTGCACGCGCGAGGGGTCGCAGCCTATTTCGACTAGTTGCGCGCCAAGGCCGGGGGAGATTGGCGCTAGCACGTCGATGTGACGGAGCACAGCATCCCTCATCGGGCGCCGTTTGGAGCCATCTTCCACAGCGAGTTGGATCGGGCTTTGTATCGAGGCCACAACGTGCGCTGACGGCGCGCCGACTCGGGCCGCGAAGTAGGCCCATATCGGGGTCAGGAAACTTACGACTACCGACGGATGGAAGGCTCTCAATGCCTTAGCGGCTGCCCTTATCCCTCGGGCATGGTCGATGATTCCTTTCGGCGTCCTCCTGTCCGTCCCCAGCACGACGAGATCTGCGCATGTAGCGGCGAAGCGATCGGCCAGCGGACCCCCACCGGAGCGGACGACCAATTGTGGGGCAACGGCGTCACGGGGCCAACGTCGCAGCAACTCTAAGAGTGCTGTTTCGGCGCCCCCCGCGTTGAAGTCCGGAAGCAGAAAACTGACCCGTGGAAGCTGTTGCATCGCGCGGCCCACCGCTTGATCGTCAGGTATCACTTAGGAGCCGACCACGAGAGAGCAGGCGAGGACCGGTGCAATAAGGCTTTGGAGGACTTCGGTGCGACGTCCACTTTCGCACCTAGCCATAGCAGTACTGCGGTCTGTATCCAATACGAAAATTTGATGTAGGAGGCACTGCTCGGCGAAGCGAATATGACCAAGGCCACGATCGAGAAGGCGAACGTCCAACATACGCTCCCCTTGTTCATACGCCGGGCATGTAGCGTGACGACACCCGCGAGAATCCCAAGGATCCAGCCCGTCAACGCTACCCCAAACAGCCGGAAATCCTTGTAACCGATGTCGATGAACGTCGCCACGTTGAACCGGTAAGGAATCTCGTAGAACTCTCCAATGTGGCTTGGCGCGTCGTAGTCGGGGAGGAAGACTTCTGCCACCTTGGCTAACGGATGGAAGGTCAGCGCCCCCCACGTTACTGGAGGATCGGTGTCCTCCAGTAGTCGATCTAGGGTCGGCAGCGGTCCCGCTGAATAATGGAGTGGCAAAGCTACTTCTTGAAGGGGGCCTGAAATGTCGACGAGTCCCGACGACACGAGCGTTGAGTTCTCGTAGGACTTACCCAGCATGTTGCCCATCAGGCTGAAAACCGCCAAAACCACCGCGATCATAGTGAACACAAGTCGGAGGTCGCGAACCCTGAATCGAAGCCGGTCTGAGCTGACGTACAGCACAATTAGAGCCCAGATGATAGACTTCGTAAGGTTCGTTCGTGCTGTCGTAGCCAGCAATGCCGCGCTTGCGAATCCCGCGCTGGCCACAAGTGCAAAAAGGCGGGGTTTCTCGCCCCTGAGCCTCACATATCCAAAAGCTGCTAGGGGCAGAATCATCTCGAATGCATAGAAGTAGTGAAAACCGGTAGGAATCGAGCCGCGGCTGATGGCTAGTCTAATGGTGTGCGAAGACTCCAGCATCGTTGACAGGCCAAAACGCGACAGCAGGTTAAAAAGATAAATTGTGAATAGCGCCGCCCCGACCAAAAAAATGGACCAATATGCCCGCCAATAAAGAGCGCCGTTACCGTCGAACTTCAGATCTTTCGTTGGAGCGTCCCGCCGCTTGGACACGATTACGAAATACCCCAGCAGTATCGAGCCGAGGCTCAACCCCACGACGGCCCATGTGCGCGAGCCGATCTCCACGTACTGATAAGGCACTAGGAGGTAAGCCGTTATCAGGCCCCACCACCGCGCCGCGAGGAGCGTCATGAGACCGAACTCGCCGCCGTCAAGGCGCCAGGTCACGACGAGTAGCAGGGGCAGCACGAAGATCGCGCCCAGGAGTCCCATCAGGCGGACCCTGAGCGCAAGCCCTCGTGAGTCAGGTGACGCAACGCCTCGGTGAAAGCGGCGAATCGAGCCTGGTTCGCATCCTCGCGGAAGTATTCGTAGCCGCAATCCGACATTTGACAGAGCGCTGCGAAGTACGCATCGTCGTTAGACAATCGCTCGATCTCGTCGCGCATCTCGGCCCTCGTCCGAACAAGACGCGCGTAGGCTCCTTCGGCGGTTACCTCGCGGACGGATGGGATGTCGAGCGCAATAACGGGTACACCCTTCGAATACGCCTCCAATATGGCGTTGGGCATCCCCTCCCAATCGGAGGCGAAGATTAGGGCACGAGCCTCCGATAGGAGTTGTGCTGGCGAATCGACGTATCCTGCGAAGGTGACCGATGGTCGACCAACCGCAAGCCTCTCAAGGCTGGGTCGGTATGGTCCATCGCCCGCTATGACAAGAGGGTGATCCGTAACGGCATCCAGGTACGCCCGCAGGACGAACTCCGGCAACTTCGCGGGGGCTAGACGTCCCAACCAGAGGAAGTGCTTGCCTGGACGTACCGTACGAGGTGACAGCGGGGCAGTGTTGGGAAAGATCTCGGAATCGATTCCAAGTGATCGAAGTTCTTCAGCGACCGTTCTTGAAACCGCAACCACAAGATCACTCCGTTCTACGGAGGACCGAATAGCAGCGAATTTGGAGGAGTTCCCCCAATCACGCGTCGAACTCCTTATCCACGAAATCCGTACATAGTCGCCTCGTCGGCGGTACTCAAGTCTTTGGGCTGTGGCCGCCCAGAGCGTGGCAGATCCTCCGAACACGTGAGTACAGCGAGAAGGGGACTCTCTGAGTGTGTGTCGTATGCTCTTTATGACACTCAGACGTCCCCACTTCCCCGTCCGATTGGGGATAATATGGATCGTTGGCTGCGAGTCTATTTTCGGCGCTAGGCGCATCATCGCTAGTTCCATACCTCCCTCGCCGGTGCCAACCGTAATCCAATTCATCGTCCTCTTTCGCCAACCATGCCCGAAGCGTCATAGCGAGCATTAGTCTGTATTGATTCCCCTTTGGCCGGGCATGATGGCACCCGTCCCGAAACTCAGGCCTCTGCTCTCGACCGCATGGCATCAGCGGATATCTCCGACTCAGCCTCATCAATCACCTCACGCAGGATCTCATCGAGACTATATTGAGGCGTCCACCCGACTAGCTTGCGCAGCTTTGTTGTGTCGGGTACGCGCCGACGCATGTCTTCGAACCCGGTCTGATAGGCCTCTTCATACGGCACGAGGGTAATCTCCGAGCTAGACATCGTCTGTTCGACGACTCGCTCGGCCAGAGCGATCATTGAAATCTCCTCCTGCGCACCTATGTTGTACACGTCCCCCACCGTACGCTCGTCATCCAGTACCGCTACTAGCGCCCTCACCACATCAGCGACGTGGGCGAAGCATCGTGTTTGTTGGCCATCCCCATAGACCGTAATCGGTGCCCCCAGCAGGGCTTGGCGGACGAACCTCGGTATCACCATGCCGTAGGCGGGGGACTGCCGGGGGCCAACCGTGTTGAAGAGCCTAACGACAGTCGTGGGGAGACCCCGTTCTCGGTGGTAGGCGTAGGCCAGCACTTCATCGACCGCCTTCGCCGTGGAGTACGCCCAGCGGGCTACTGCTGGAGAACCGAGGATTCGGTCGTCGTCCTCGCTCAGGGGGCCATAGCCGTTCTTCCCGTATATCTCCGAGGTTGACGTCAGAAGAATTCGACGTCGGTACCGGTGTGCAGCCTCAAGTACGATCTCCGATCCCCGGATGTTCGTCGTGAAGGACCGAAGGGGGCGTTCTACAATTAGTTTCACGCCGACTGCGGCAGCCAGGTGCACGACGACATCGCAGTGGTGCACGAGTTCGTCCACCATGAGCTCGTCAAGCACTGAGCCTTGGACGAAGCGGAAGTTGGGGTGTCTTTGGACGTGTTCGAGATTCCCCAGCCGACCAGTTGACAGATCGTCGAGTACGGTAACTCGGTCCCCGCGATCCAGCAGGGTCTCTGTTAAGTGGCCACCGATGAATCCAGCCCCCCCGGTGACCAGGTAGCTTAACCGCACACGTATTCCTCGCAGTCCGCCTGCCGGTCAGCGTAGTCCCGTACTAGATCAAGTACCACTGAAGGGTACCGGCACCGTGTTCACGGACCCGGTTGGGGGTGACGTAGCGCGATGGCGGGGTCGTTTGTCCACCACGGTTCGCCTGTTCTCGTCGCGTCCCTCCTACCGTTCCTGGTGGACGGCATCCTGACGATCTCGAGTGTCGCGTGAAAGAATCTCACGACGCTGCACCGCCCGCACGCCTACCAACTCGTCGCGACGATGCGGCAACGCGATTTCGGCTGCCACCTACACCGAGCTGGCGGCTCTGTGCAGTGCTCTCACGCTCGCGACGGGACAGGTAGGCACGGGTTCGTCGCTGCTCTGGTGAAGGCTCCGGGACCGATCCTCGCGATGGAGTCTGAATCATCCTAGACCGTCGCCTCCCTACCGGGTGACAGCCGGGCCGGGACCGGGCCTCGCCTCAGTGACGCCTGGCCACCACCCAAGTGAGGATCGGCCACGACGAGCGCGTACGCCGAGCGATCCGACCGATGGGGTGCCATGCCGGTGGCGTAGGGGTGTGGCGCAGACCGAGTGCGATCATGAGGACCGCGAGCGGGTTACCCCAGCCGCCAGACGCGATGACCGGCCCGTGGGGGGCGACGGCGACCTCCAACGCGTACGGCGTGAAGCGCCACAGGTCCTTGGGTCCGTAGTGCACGGGGTTCAGGAAACACGACGTGTGGATGACCAGGCCACCGGGCTTCACGACACGGAAGGATTCCGCGACGGCAGCCAAGGGGTCGCCATCGACGTGCTCGAGCACCTGATCGGAGACGACGATATCGAAGGTCTCGTCGTCGAAGGCGGTCAGGTGCCGCATGTCATGCTGCGGCAGATCAGCCTCGACCACTTCCGCGTGGCCGAGACCGACCTCTTCCAGAAGGCGACGTGACCCTCCGATCGAGAGGGCCGTGACCTGCCGACTGAACGTCTCGGGAGCCTCAGCCAGGACGTCTCGAAGTGCGCGGTACATCTGGTATCGCGTAACGTGGGTCTCGTGCCGCCAGGGCCAGACCGTCAGCAGAATGAGGGCACGGACCAACGATGCGAGGGCTCGTGTGCCTCGGCTGAGGGGCGACCGGGTTGCCTGCATCCTGGGACTCCTACAGTCGTAGGTCGGCGTGGCGGCATCGACGTGGGACACCTTCCGGCGGTCGAGCGCGACAGAAGAAGCGAATGGGAACATGGCTTATCACGGGCGTTGCCGGTTTCATCGGATCTCAGGTCGCCGAAGAACTGCTGCGACGTGAACACCACGTGGTCGGGCTCGACAACCTCGATCCTTACTACGACCCCCAGCTCAAGCGGGCGAGGCTCGACCGTCTACGACGCCAGGACTTCCGTTTCATCCCGGCTGACATCACCGACGAGTCCACGGTCGCCACTCATTTCGCCGACGTCGAACCTACTCACGTGGTGCACCTCGCAGCACAGCCCGGCGTCCGCCATGCACTGACCGACCCGAAGCCGTACGCACGCACCAACCTTCTGGGCTTCGTGAACGTCGTCGAGGAGTGCCGGACGCAGGACGTACAACATCTGGTCTACGCATCCTCGAGCTCAATCTACGGCGAGACCTCGAAGGTCCCGTTCTCCGAGCACGAGCCGGCAGATCATCCGGTGAGCCTGTACGCGGCGACAAAGCGGGCCAACGAGCTGATCGCACACAGCTACAGCCACGTCTACGGAGTCCCCACCACCGGGCTCCGGTTCTTCACGGTCTACGGCCCGTGGGGGCGTCCGGACATGGCGTACTTCGAGTTCAGCCGAGCCATCGCGACCGGGGAACCGATCCACATCTACGGTGACGGCTCTGCGCTTCGGGACTTCACGTACATCGACGACATCGTCGAGGCAGTGATCCGGGTGGCGTTGCGGCCTGCAGAGCCGGACCACTCTTGGAGTGCATTCCGCCCCAATCCCTCCTCGAGCTGTTCGCCGTTCCGCATACTCAACGTCGGCCGGGGGCAGCAGATATCCATCCTCGAGATGATCGAACTGCTCGAGGCCCGACTGGGGCGGTCGGCTGAGCGGATCTTCGAGGACGAGGCCGCAGGTGACGTGTCGCAGACGTTCGCCGACGTGCGGGATCTTTCCAACTACGTCGACTACACGGCGAAGGTGCCGGTGGAGGAGGGCCTAGCTCGCTTCGTAGATTGGTTCAAGGAGCACTACGGCTTCTAGAGCGGCGATACCGGGAACGCCCCATGAAACAGACTCGCCATCGCCTGCTGACTCTGCTGTCCCGTGGCTGGCTGGTGCACGCCTGGGGGACGCCTACCGGCGGCAGGAGACGTGGGCGCTCGCACTCCTCGGGCAACTCGCCCCGACCGCGTGGGACAACCTGTTCTCGGACCGTCCTGACGGGTGGGTCCGGATCCGACTCAAGAGCGGGGCGTGGGTCGGCGGTGCTCTGCGGGCTGGCGTCTCCGGTCGGGAATCCTACGCGGGTGGGCATCCCGAGCCCGCCGATCTGTTCGTCGCCTACGCCGTCGACGTGGACCCCGAGACGGGCGAGTGGGTCGCGGATGCCGACGGTCAGCCGCGGTCTCGCGACGCGGGCATACTCGTGCAGTGGCAGGACGTGGAGCTGCTGGAGCTGGTCGAGCCAGCATCGGAGGCACGTGATGGGTGAGAACGCTCGTATCCGCTCGCGAGGCACCACGACAGGGGATGCCCGCCCCGGATCGAGCGGTTCCTCCGACAACGGCGTCGTGAAGAAGGGTGGCTACCCGATGGGTAAGCCCCAGGGCGGGATGGCGCCGCCTCCGCAGAACGCCGGCCCCGGTGCGAAGCCGGCCTCCAAGCCCTCGAAGGACGGCTGAGCGACCGCGATCTTCTCGGGCGTTCGCCGGTGATCGGGGCGCGTCTGCGGCCTCCGTCCTCCTCGGCGAGCAGGTGGGGCGGTCGCGACGGGCATCAGCGTGGATTCTCCCGACCCCTACAGCCGAGACGACCTCGACGAACGAGCACGCTCGGACTGCCGCGTCAATCCACAGCTCGTCCGCGGCGGCGTGCCGGATGTGCCTCGAAGGCTCGTAGGTTCCTCGAAGGTTGAAGGAGGGATCGTGGCGGGGGAGCGGGTCGAGTTGCCGCCCGAGATCCGGCTGTCGCTGGATGAGGTGGCGGTCGTCATGGCAGCGCTCGACATCGCCGAGGACCATGTACCGCCCACGAGCGATGACTTCCTCCCCGTCCGGGCAGCGATCGCACTGCTCGTCGAGAAGCTGTGGCCGGAACTGGGCGAGCTGGACCAGGAGTAGACTCGTGGACGTGCAGACCGACCGGATGCTCTCCGCTGTCGAGGTGGCCCGACGCCTCGGCATCGAAGTCAGCGACGTGTACCGGCTGATCTTCGCGGGCGAGCTGCGGGGCGGGCCCACCTCGGAGCGTGTTGTGCGGGTCAGGGAATCCGACCTGCAGGCTTACCTTCGAAGTCGCGACGTCTAGCGCCACGGTTCGCGGCGTGACCCAGGGTCGCAAGCACGTGTTCGAGTCGGCTCCCGACCTCGGGGGACGGCACGCGCTCGCGGTCACCATCGCGGATTTCAGGACCGCTAGGCGGGCGAGACCGCCCGCAGACGGTACGGTGCGACGCCCCCATGCGCGGTGCCACATCTACCCCCCGCGACCGCCGCAGAGGCCGCCGCTGCGGCAGACCCGTCCGGGTCGCTGACGTCGCCACACGCGCCGCGATCCTGAGGACGTTGTTCACGCTGGCGGGGTTGAGCTCGCGACGAGCTGACGCGTCAGTCCCCTCGACGCCCGGCTCCTCCTTGGCTACCGTCGTCCGCGGTCGGTCTCGCTGCCGAGGGGAAGGGTGGGTTGTGGCCGAGCGCCTGCATGCGGCTCGGTCCGTCCACCGCGCGAGCGTGGCGCCGCCGTCGTCGTCGTCGCCCAACCGGCTCCTCCACCTGCAGCGTCTGGTCGGCAACCGGGCGGTCCAGCGCTTCCTGGGCGGCGCGCTCGACCAGCTGACGCAGCGGCCGGTCTCGACGACGCGGTTGCTCTCGCGCCTCGACGCGGTCGAGCGCGCCAAGGTCGAGCGGCTGCGGAGCCAGATCGGCTGGATCGACGGGCTCCCCAGCCGCATCAAGGACGATATCGACGTCGAGTTCGGCGCCGGCGCGATCGCGAAGCGCATCCAGAACGAGTTCAAAGCGAGCGCCCTGAAGGAACTGCGGCGCAGCCCCGAGTGGAAGAGCGCGAAGAAGGCACAACGCCCAGGACTCCTGCGCGCGGCACGTGACCGTCACGCCCGCCAGGCCCGCGCCAGGATCGCTGCGCGCGGGATCACCCCCGGGAAGGGGGGGTTCAGCGCCAGCGAGACGTGGGAGTCCCTGTTCCCGATCCAGGGCAAGGCGGACCGTTGGAGCATCGAGGTGGGTCGCATGGCGCGCCGCGTGGACTTCCTCGCCCAGTACGAGCACGCGCTCGGCAGCGTCGCGGCCGTGAGACGGCACTTCACCGCGATCGTGCCCGTCGCCGGAGCCGGCTTCCTCCACGCTGCTGCGGCGAGCCGCCTGAAGATGGCACGTGACGTCTACCGCAAGCGTGCGGCGGCCCGGGGCGAACCCGACGCGCCCTTCCCGACCACCGGCACCTCGCAGGCGCTGCGGCGCCGCCACTACCACCGCGTCTCGGGCGGCAAGCTCGGGCACCCCCTCGGCCTGTCCCTCGACTTCCGTGCCTACGAGAACCCCCACCTGCACGGCAAGCGCGCCTTCCTCGAGGCCGTTCTCGGCGCGGACGACCTGCGCATGACCATGCGCGACCAGAAGGGCCAGGCGATGGGTTGGAGTGAGCGGCGACGCGCCATCCGTGCTCTGGGCAAGCACACGCAGGCCGCACGTGGTGGCGGGATCAGCGGGATCATGGCCCTCCTCGCGGCGATGTTGCGCGGAGAGAAGCCAGCCACCGGTGATACGAGCAAGCACTGGCTCGTCGAGGAGGCGGGCGACGCCTTCGATCGCGTCGCCGGGTACTCCGAGCGGTTCAAGAACCTGCTCACGGCGGACGAGAAGGCCGAGCTGCTTCAGGCCTTGCAGGACCTCAAGAACGGCGCCGCCCCGAAGGACGAGGTGGACCAGCGCGTCCGCGACCTGCTGGCGCCGCTGATCGACGGGATCAACGCCTCGACCGAGGCGGCGCGCGCCATCGCCGACGAGTCCCCCGGCCACGACATCGCCCGCATCGCGCCCCGGCGGCGCAACCGCGCTGCCGCTGCCGTCAAACGCGTCCGCGTCGCCAAGGCGGACCGGGCACGCCGTCAACTCGCGACGATCGCGGGCCAGTACCCGGAGGTCTTCGCTGGCCTCGACCTCGATGAGTCATCCTCCCCGGGCGAGATGCAGGCCGCGTTGATGGCGCGTCTGCGGTCGGTCTACTACGCCTTCGAGGTGCAGAAGAAGCAGGTGCACATCGCCAAGCTCGAGCGTCCCGACTACGGCTTCATCTTCGGCAAGGTCAAGCTGCGAAGACGCGGCGGCGAGCGCACGTGGCAACCGCAGCTCCAGGCGGGCGACCCCTCGGTGTGGCAGCTGCTCGACAAGGGGTTCGTTCGACGCGATGCCGAACCTGGTACCGGGGCGGACCGCTCCGAGCTGGGCCTCGGGATGAACCGGCTCTTCTACGAGGTCATGGTCGAGCACGGGTTCGATCCCGGCGGGGCGTGGGACTCGATGGACACGATGCACTTCGACTTCGTCGAGGGCTTCGATGCGGTCGTCGGCAAGGGCACGGTCGGTCCCGTCCACGGCTGGGTCGCGAAGAAGTCCTGAGAGGCCCGGCTCGGCGGGGGGGACCCAGGGTCGCGATCACGCGTCCGTCACACCGGGGCGAAGAAGGCGCGGCTCGTCGCAGGCGCGTAACCGAAGGGGACCCTCAGGAGAGCAGCCGCCACAGGGTGTAGGCGGTGATGTCGGGCAGCCGATGCGGCTCCGTGAGCAGCAGCGGCGCACCGACGTGGCCCGCAGCCGCTGCGCCAGCGAGGGCGTCCGGGAACGAGGCGCCGGTCGCGACGTACATGTCACTGACTGGGCCTGCGAACGCATCGGCCACGGTCGCTGCGGCCGTGGCGTAGCGATCCACGCCCCAGATCCGGGTCGGGTGTACACCGGTTACCGCAGCCACCTGCGCCAGTACCGCATCGGAGATGGCTCCCATGCCGCCGAGCACCTTGACCACTTTCGGACGCAACCGCGCTAGCTCGGTAGCGGTTGCTGCTGGCAGCGATGCTGGCTCGGTCAGCAACACCGGGGCTCCGACGTGGCTCGCGACCGCTGCACCTGCCAGCGCGTCGGGGAACTCCCGTCCGGTGGCGAGGTAGACGGTGTCGGCGGTTGCGGGGAACGCGTCGGCGACCGTGGCGGCCGCTGTGGCGTAGCGGTCGGGCCCGCCGACCCGGATCGGAGGCGTCCCCGTCGCCTCCGCGATCTGCGCCAGCACGGCGTCGGAGACGGCTTGCGGTCCTCCGAGGACCTTGATGATCGATGGGCGCAGCCGTGCCAGTTCGGCCAACGTCGCCGCTGGCAGCCAGGTCCCGTCGGTGAGCAGCACGGGGGCGCCGACGCGTGTCGCAGCGGCGGCACCGGCAAGCGCGTCGGGGAATTCGCGACCGGTCGCCAGGTAGACCACCTCCACGGTGTCGGGGAACGCATCGGCGACAACCGCGGCCGCTGTCGCGTAGCGGTCCGACCCGCCGATGCGTCGCGCCGACCCCGAGGTCCAGGCGGCGAGTTCGGCCACGACATCCACGACGCTCGCGTCGACGGCTTCCAGCCCACCCAGCACCC
Source organism: Actinomycetota bacterium (assembly GCA_019347575.1). Taxonomy (NCBI): domain Bacteria; kingdom Bacillati; phylum Actinomycetota; species Actinomycetota bacterium. Next base: position 64,814 of record JAHWKY010000023.1, read on the forward strand.
GAACGGTCGTCGGCTTGGTCGCCGGCAGGCCACCAGGATCGGGCACGTCGCCGGGATCCGCCGGCTTGTCGTCGGCCGGAACTTCGCCGCCGTCAGGTGGCCGCTGCACCCACCACGTCCAGGTCGCTGGCGAGTCGTCGGTCCAGCCGTCGGCGTCGACAGCGCGGACGGTGAACGTGTGCGCCCCGGCCGCGAGGTCTCGGTACGACCGGGGTGAGGTGCACGGCTCCCACGCCCCGCCATCGAGCCGGCACCGGAAGGTCACGGCCGATGTTGCCGACCCGAACGTGAACGTCGCTGAGTCCGCCGTCGTGCGGGCTGGCGGACCTGGCCCGAGGTACGTGTCGGGCAGCGACGGCAGCGCCAACTCCGGGTGGTTGTAGACGATGAGCCCACGCAGGGGCGGGGCGGTGGCTTGCCCGCAGCGCTGCTCGAAGCGCAGCCGCAACCGCTCGATCCCGGAGGGCCCGAACACGACGCTGTCCACCACGTACCAGCCGTCGAGCGTCGTGCACGAGCGTCCGTTGCCGGCCCACGCGAGCCCTCCCTTGCGCGGGTTGTGCCAGGCCGGGAACCGCTTCAGGCTCGCGTAGTAACCGGGGCGCAGCGCCGGCTCGTCGTTGGGCAGGGCGAAGTCGCCATCCCACCAACCCGTGGCGGAGGTGACCTGCACCGCGGTCACTCCGGTGCCACTCGTGATCTCGATGGCGCTGTCGGCGAGGGTGTGGTTCCACGTCCTGCCGGACCCGATCGGGTCGCCGGGAGCACTCTCGAGGTGGATGAACGTGGCCGCGTCCGGCAGATCCTCGGGGTCGGGCTCCCACAGCCCGAGGGGAGCCGGCTCGGGGTTGACCGACGGCTCCAGCGGCACGGTCGCGTCGTACCCGACCACGCCGCGCAACGGCGGACCACCGGGGAAGCAGGACTGCTCGAAGCGCAGCCGCAGCCGCAGCAGGTGCCCGTCGAGGTCGTGCTCGATGTCATCGACCGCGAACCAGCCGCGGCGGTCGACGCAGCCGTGACCGGGACCGCTCCACGCCAGCGATCCGAGGCGAGGGTTGGGGGCGTTGCCCCAGTACTGCAGCTCCGCGTAGTAGCCCTCCTGGATCGGGTACAGAGCGGGCGGGAGGAAGCTGCCTTCCCACCGCTCGTCGCCCCTGACTACGACAGAGACCCGTCCATGCGGTTCCTGCTTCACCTCGAGCACCGCATCGCCGGTGCCGTAGTCGTAGGTGCGGCCCCCACCGATGGTGTCGCCTGGCGACGACTCGAGGTGGACGAACGTGGCTGCGCCCGCGGGTAGGTCGGTCGGGGCGGGCTGCCACAGGTCGGCGGGGATAGGCCGGGGGTTGGCGGGTGGCTCGATCGGCGCCGACGCGTCGAAGACCACGAGCCCGCGCAGCACGGATCCAGGGGACGTGCCGCATCGCTGCTCGAAGCGCAGGCGCAGGGTCTGCAGGCTCGTGTCGGAGCTGTAGCTGATGTCATCGAGAGCGAACCAGCCCGTGAGGGTGTCGCAGCCGCGGCGCTCACCCCGCCAGAACAGGCCACCAAGGGGCGGGCTGTTGAGCGGGGAACGGATGAGGTCGCCGTAGTAGCCCGGCTCGAGGCGCACCATCGTGTCCGGGCCGACGAAGCCCGCGAGCCATTCCTCGTCACCGATGACACGGATGCCGATCTCTCCCCGGCGAGGGGTCACTGTGAGGTTCGCGGTCGAGGTCCGGTAGTCGTAGGTGCGGCCCTGGCCGATGTAGTCGCCGGACTCGGACTCGAGGTGGACGAACGTGGCGGCGCCGGCAGGGAGGTCCTCCGGGTCGGGTTCCCACAGTCCGTCGGGCAGCGGACCGGGGTTGGGCGAGGGCTCGGGGGGCGCCGCGGCGTCGTACACGAGCACGCCCCGCAGCACCGCGTCGGGCGAGATGTCGCAGCGCTGCTCGAACCGCAGCCGCAGTGTCGCGAGACTGGCGTCCGCCTCGTAGCTGACCTCCTCGACCACGAACCAGCCCCGATAGCTGCCGCACGACGGCTGGTAGAGCCCCGACCAGCGCAGCCCGCCGTCGAGCGGGCCGAGCGGCTCGCGGTGGTCGTAGAAACCCTCCTCGAGGCGACCCAGGCTGTCCGGGGCGCTGAAACGGCCGAGCCAGCGCTCGTTGCCCCAGAGCTGGACGCTGACCGCGGGACCGTCGGAGTGCACGGTGAAGGCAGCGGTCCCCGTGTGGTAGTCGTAGCTCGCGCCGGAGCCGATGTGGTCCCCGGGGCCCGACTCGAGGTGGACGAAGGTGGCCGCGTCCGGCAGCGATGACGGGTCGGGCTCCCACAGCCCATCGGGCTGCGGGCGGGGGTTGGTTGGCGGATCGGGCGGCGCCGTCGCGTCGTAGACGATCAGCCCGTGCAGCGGGGCATCGGGCGAGCGGTCGCAGCGCTGCTCGAAGCGCAGCCGCAGCGTGACGATCTGCCCATCGGGGGAGTAGGTGGCCTCGTCGACGGCGAACCACCCGTCGATGTCGTTGCACGTACGGTGGCTGTCCCAGGACAGACCGCCGAGCCGGTAGTTGTGGTAGGGGAACATGTGCAGGTCGGCGTAGAGGCCCGGCTCGATGCGTTCGCCGTTCACTCCCCGGAAGTTGGCCGTCCAATGCTGCTGTCCGCTGACCCTGACGTCGATGCCGGAGTCGAAGCGGACGACGCCGACGGCAGCGTTGCCGGCGTGGTAGTCGTAGTTGCGTCCTTCACCGATGTGGTCGCCGGCAGCAGACTCGAGGTGCACGAAGTTGCTGCGCTCAGGCAGCTCGTCGGGATCGGGTTCCCACAGCCCGTCGGGGATCGGGCGCGGATTGAGCGAGGGTTCCAGCGAGGAGGCACCGTCGTAGACGATCAGGCCGCGGAGCGTGGGCGCGCCGGGATCGTCGCAACGCTGCTCGAAACGCAGCCTCAGCGTGTGGATGAGGCCGATGGCATCGTAGGTGACGTGCTCCACAGCGAACCAGCCGTACACAGCGGCGCAGTAGCGGCCCTCGCCTGACCAGCGCAGCCCGCCCAGCTTGCCGTTGTGCCCGGGCGTGCCCTGAAGTTCGTCGTACAAGCCCGGCTCGAGCGAGGCAGCGGACGGTTGCGACTTCCCCGCGAACGTGCCGTTCCACCGCTCGTCGCCACCCACCGATATCGAGAGGTTCGTCCCGGTGCCGGTGACCCTCAGCTCGGCGTCCGAGGTCCGGTAGCTGTAGGTGCCGCCCACGCCGATCGAGTCGCCCGGCTCGGACTCGAGGTGGACGAAGGTCGCGGCCCCCTCGGGGACGTCCGCCGGCTCGGGCTGCCACAGCCCGTCGGGGATCGGTCGCGGGTTGGGCGAAGGCTCCGAGGGGTCCGACGCGTCGTAGACGATCAGGCCGCGCAGCGCCGGTGAGTCCGCACCGTGGCAGCGCTGCTCGAAGCGCAGCCGCAGCCTCGCGGGTCGGTTGTCAGCTCCGATGGTGTACTCGTCGACGGCGAACCAGCCCACGATGTCGCTGCACGAGCGCGACTCGCCGCTCCATGCGAGACCGCCGGTGACGGGGTTGCCGTTCCAGTACGGGCCGAGTTCCGCGTACCAGCCGGGCTCGATCTGTTCCTGGCCCGTCGGGAGGCGGAAGTCGCCGCGCCAGTCCTCGTTGCCGTGGACCTCGACGCGCAGGTGCGGTGGGCTCTGGATGTAGGCGGAGATCCCCGCGTAGCTGCTGGGGTAGCGGTAGGTGGCCCCGCCCCCGATCCAGTCGCCAACCTCGGACTCGAGGTAGGCGAAGGTCGTCGTTCCGGGCAGCGCCGCCGGGTCCGGCTCCCACAGGTCCGGTGGGGAGGGTCGCGGGTTCGGGGGTCGCGGAGCGGCGTTCGCGGCGTCGTAGGCGATCTCGCCGTTCAGCGGCGGGCTGCCCTGGTCCCCACAGTGCTGCTCGAAGCGCAGGCGCAGCCTGGCGAGGACACCGTCAGTGGAGTAGCTGACCTCGTCGACAACGAACCAGCCGTACACCTCGGAATGACAGTAGCCCCCGCCTTGCCAGAGCAGGCCACCCACCGCGGGATCGTGGCCGTAGTAGCTGCGTAGCCCGTGGTAGTAGCCCTCCTCCAGCCGCTCCGATGGGCCTACGAAGTAGGCGGACCAGTGCTCGTAGCCGGCGACATCGACGCGTACACCCTCACCCTCCACGCGCACGTAGATGGCCGCGTTCGTTGGGTCGTAGCTGTAGGCGGCGCCTTGGCCGACGACATCCCCGGGTGTGCTCTCGAGGTACACGTAGGTGGTCTCGTCAGGCACGTCGGAGGGATCTGGACGCCAGAGGTCGTCGGGCGGCCGGGCGTGATCGGCCAGCGCCGGGGCGGGAGTCGCCACCACGGCCGCGACGAGCAGCATCGCCAGCACGAGGGTCACGACGCCACGCGGTCCACCCACACCGGGCAAACCCACCCCCCCGCTCGAAGAGAGTTACCCGTCGGCTACCTCGAGCCCGCGGTTAAGCCTGAGCCACCGCCGTGGTCCGTCGGAGCTACGAGAGAAGTCCTCCTGATGGGGGGTGGCGGGGCGACGGTCATCGGCTGGTCGGCGGCCTTCCACGCTCTCGCTGCGCCGGTGACGTTCGTCCTCTGGCGGTCCCTGGCGGGCGAACTCCGGAGCGCCAGCTGGGAACTGCTCGCGCGCTGTGGCCGGTGCTCCTCGCGTACGTGGTGTCCCGTGGCTGGCTGGTGCACGCCTGGGGGACGCCTACCGGCGACAAGCGACGTGGGCGCTCGCACTCCTCGGGCAACTCGCCCCGACCGCGTGGACGCCTTTCACGCTGGCCGGGTTGACGCTCGCGACGAGCTGACGGGAGTCGCCAACGACGCCGCCAGGCGAGCGAGCTGTCGTGTGAGGTCGGTCGCCAGCGGTTCTTCCTCCAGCCAGATCGGGCTGAGGTCACCTCGCTCGAGTTCACCACCCTCATCCCGCCCGATCATCGAGCGGTCCGTCGGACAACAACGTCGTGGCGAAGGGTGGCTACCCGATGGGCAAGCTCCTCCTCATCCACAGGCCCAGGCGGCGCAGTCTCGGCCCGCGTCGGTCGTGCCCCTACCGTCGGCTCGTTGCTCGATGCGAGGAGGTGGGGCACCATGGCGGTGGACGAGCGTGCTCGGCGGCAGATGCACGAGCGTCTCGAACAGGCCATCGGTATCGAGGCGACGGACACGCTGATGGGCGAGATCGCATCCCTGCGAGGTGAGCAGCTCGCGACGCGCCACGACGTGGAGCTCCTGCGGGGAGACGTGCGAACCGGCTTCGCCGAGCTGCGTGGAGACTTCGCTGAGCTCCGCGGCGAGTTCGCAGAGTTCGATGGCGAGACGCGCAGCGCCATCGCCGACCTCCGCGGCGAGACGCGCAGCGCCATCGCAGACCTCCGCGCGGAGATGCACGAGCAGCTCGGGGCGGTGCACGCGCTCATCGCTGCGCAGACGCGTCAGCTCGGCTTCTGGATGCTGGGCGCGATGACGACCTTGACGGCCCTGGCGTTCGGGGCGGCGTCGTTGGGTGGTGGGGCGTAACCAGCCTGATCGAGCTGGGCCGTCGACGTCGGGCACGTCAACCGACGTCGGCCTCACGCTCGTCGTCGGTCTCGGGCCCCGACAAGGGCGACCCGGGCAGCCCGGCAGGCCCGAACGGGCATCAGCCTGGCCCGTTGGACAGGCCTCACCGCGCTACAGCCGGCGCAGGAAGATGCCCAGGAGCAGCACGACCGTCGCCAGGACGTAGCTCCAGATGCCGACCGTGTGGGGGAGCAGGTCGACGAAGGTCCCCAGCACCCCGACGACCGTCAGGACAAGGGCGACGAGGATCGTGACCCAGCGGGGCGCACGGTTGGCGTAGGAGGCCACGTCAGACGTCCTTCAACAGCGACCCGGCCGTCAGCAGCAGCGGTGAGAGCAGCAGCGCCCACCACCCCGCCTCCCTCGGGTCGAGCTCGAGTCCGGCGCCGGAGACCAGCTCCATCACGGCCTCGTCCACGGCGGCGACGTGGAAGGTCGTCAGCGACAGCCCGGCGAGCGTCAGCGCGACCGCCAGGACGACGGTCACCATCCTCGGTGCGTTGGTCCTCATGACTCCCCCTGCCGCCCGGCGCTGCGCCCGGAGAGACCCCACAGCCGCCGCCCCGCGACGACCGCTAGGGATCGTCCGCCGCGCCCCGCGACTCCGTCAAGCGACGCGGACAAGATAACCGTTCCGGTCAGGTGTCGATGGCCCGCTTGCTGGCAGCTCCGACCCGCGCGCGACGGGGCGCCGTGCCGGGCTCGACGAACGGTTCGCGCTGTGCTCTCAGTGGCCCGCGACGGCCGCGTGATGGAGACGTGGACCCTCTCCACCGACATCGTCGCCATCCACAGGGGCGAGTCGATGAGGTGCGTCGCTGGCACGGGGCGGGCGTAGGGTCGGCACGTCGGTTGTGGCCGGCCCGAGGAGGTGCGACCATGTCCAGCGACGTCCGTCGGCGTGTGGAACTCATCGAGGAGCTCGCCCCGACGGTGGGCAGGGAGACGGCGGTGAGACTGGTGGACGAGATCCCGCTCGTACCCAGTGACGTCGCCACGCGCGCCGACCTCGACGCGCTCGAGCAGCGCATCGACGACCGCATGGACGATCGCATGGCGGCGTTGCGCGGCGAGCTCGCGGGTGCGGTCGGCACGCTGCGTGCTGATCTGGAGCGGCGGATCGGTGATGCCCGCGCCGCGACCAGTGCTGAGCTCGGAGCGATCCGCGACGACCTGCGCAACCAGCTCCGTTTGATGATCTTCGCGATCCTGGGGACGCTGTTCACGCTGGCGGGGTTGACGCTCGCGACGAGCTGACGAAAGTCGTCAACGACGCCGCCAGGCGAGCGAACTGTCGTGTGAGGTCGGTCGATCGGGCAGCGCAGGCTCGACCCGCGTGCGTCGCGCTCCTACCGTCGGCTCGTTGCTCGTTGCTCGTTGCTCGTTGCTCGTTGCTCGTTGCGAGGAGGTGGGGCACCGTGGCGGTGGACGAGCGCGCTCGGCGGCAGATGCACGAGCGTCTCGAACAGGCCATCGGTATCGAGGCGACGGACACGCTGATGGGCGAGATCGCATCCCTGCGAGGTGAGCAGCTCGCGACGCGCCACGACGTGGAGCTCCTGGGGGGCGACATGCGAACCGGCTTCGCCGAGCTGCGCGGGGAGACGCGCGGCGCCATCGCGGAACTCCGTGCCGAGATGCACGAGCAGCTCGGGGCCGTCCACGGCCTGATCGCGGCGCAGACGCGCAGCTCGGCTTCTGGATGCTCGGGGCGATGACGACCTTGGCCGGCACTGGCGTTCGGGGCGGCATCGCTGCAGTAGGCGCGCATCCCCGGGCTGTCTCGATGCACCGGCTGGCGCCTCCGTCACGCCTGTCACGGACCTCCTCCGGCGCTGTTCGACTGGAACCGAGCCTGCCGTGGTCTTCAGCGGCTGATGCGCGTCGTTCCACAGATCCACAATTTCTTCGCTCGGCCTGCTTGACAGTGGGAACGTAAGTACGGTACTGTTGTTCCATCGACGAGCCGGGGGCGGCACGCCGATGGATGACCGACCGACACGCCCAGCCGGGCACCGCTAGAGGCTCCGACACCGCGACGGCGGTGCCGGACTTCGACGCGTTGGATCACCAGCTCGCCGCGCTGGCTGCGAGCGATCCGCTGCTGGTCCACCCCGACGAGCTGCCCGAGGGGCTCCAGCGCATCCAGCGTGCCACCAACGTCCTGGCCACCGTGCGGGCACGCTGGATCGCTGCTACCGAACAGCGCAAGTCCAACGGGACCGAGCGGCACAGCAAGTGGCTGTCGGGCCAGCTTGGTGTCGACGGTGACGTCGCCGCCAAGGATGCCGCGGTCGCCAAGACGGTCGAGACCCACGAGCCGGTCGCTAAGGCGGCCGAGGCGGGCGAGATCTCCCCTGACCACGTCCGCGTCATCGGCAAGGCCGCCGGACAGGTCGAGGACGAGCAGGAAGCCGCGCTGGTCGACGAGCTGGTCGCCTACGCCAAGGACCACACCCCCGAGCAGACCGCCCGGCTCGCCCGCAAACGCGCGATGCAAGCCTCACCCGACCGCGGCCAGACCACGGCGCAGGACCAGCTCGCCAAGCGCCGCTTCCGGTTCGTCGAACGTCGCGACGGGATGCTCCACGGCGAGGGACTCTTCACGCCCGAGGTCGGCAACAAGCTCAAGGCCGCGCTCGAGCCTCTCACCGGCCCCGACAACGACGTGCCCGAGGATCAGCGCCGCAGCTACCCCCAGCGCCTCCACGACGCCCTCGGCGAGCTCGCCGATCGTGCCATGGCAACGCCGAACTTCCCCGACTCGCGTGGGCTACCCACCCACGCCATGATCATCGTCGACCTGCCCTGGCTGATCACCGACCGCGGTCTGGACCTGGACGCCTACGGCGTGCGCATGAGCTCCGGGCCCGAGCCCGCGATCACCTTCGAGGGCGAACCCATCAGCGGCGAGACCGCCCGGCGGATCCTGTGCGACGCCGACCTCTCGCGGATCGTCACCAACGGGCCCAGCGAGATCCTCGACGTGGGCCGCACCACCAAGGCCTGGCCCGCCCCGATGCGCCGCGCCATCTACGCCCGCGACCGCGGACGCTGTCGACGCTGCGGCAGACCCGCCCAGGTCGCCCACCACATCAGACACTGGGCCGACGGCGGCCCCACCTGCATCGACAACGGCATCTCGCTGTGCCTTGGCTGCCACCTCGCCGTCCACGAAGGCGGATGGGCCATCACCCTCCACCCCGACAACTCCGTGACGTTCACCGCCCCCAACGGCCAGATCCTCGAACGACCACCACCCTGACCTGCAAGCCCCCGCCGCCGGCGAGGGGCCGGCGAAGCACACCTCCACGACGTAGCAAGACCCCGACACGGACAGCGGACCACCACCGGCGGCCCCGCCTGCCCGCGTTCGTTGACAACTGCAGAGCGAAACGTTTGCGGCCCGGAACCGCCGCACCCCCGGCCACGTGATGCGGCCGGGGGTGCGGAGGTCCCGGCGTGGACCCGGATGGGTTCGTGCTCTGAGCCGTTGACCGGGTCTCCCGACCCCTGCAGCCGATACGACCTCGACGAACCGGCAGGCGCGGGCTGCCCGGGGGTCGTCCACAGCTCGTCCGGGGCGGCTGGCCGCATCTGCCTCGGTGGCTCGTACGGTTCCGCGGAGGTGGGAGGAGGCATCGTGGCGGGGGAGCGGGTCGAGTTGCCGCCCGAGATCCGCCTGTCCTTGGATGAAGTGGCGGTCGTCATGGCCGCGCTCGACATCGCCGAAGTCCATGTACCTGCCACGAGCGATGACTTCCGCCCCGTCCGGGCAGCGATCGCACTGCTCGTCGAGAAGCTCTGGCCGGAGCTGGGCGAGCTGGACCAGGAGTAGACTCGTGGACGTGCAGACCGGCCGGATGCTCTCCGCTGTCGAGGTGGCCCGACGCCTCGGCGTCGAGGTCAGCCACGTGTACCGGCTGATCTTCGCGGGCGACCTGCGGGGCGGGCCCACCTCCGAGCGTGTCGTGCGGGTCAGGGAATCCGACCTGCAGGCATACCTTCGCCGCCGCGACGCCTAGGTCGACGGCACCCGTTCCGTCCTCGAGCGACACGCGAACAACCCGGTGTGTCAGGCACCGCCATCCACAGCCTGGACGCTGGTGACCCTGTCGCGCACGCGCAGCTCGTGGCGTGCGCGTGCGATCTCGAACGGTCCGACCGGGGCGCGGGCGGTGAGTGAGTGCGGCGCCAGCAGCAGGCTTCGGGCGTTCGCCGGTGATCGCGGCGCGGGTCTCCTCGGAGTGGCGTCCTCACGGGGCGCCCGATCCTCGGCCCCGGCCGGCCCCTCCCCATCCACAGGCCCGGGCGGCGCAGGCCGACCGGTGTGCGTCGTGCTCCTACCGTCGGCTCGCTGCTCGATGCGAGGAGGTGGGGCACCATGGGTGCGCCATCCCGAGCGGGCCACGTCTCGTCCGCCCGTCCCCGCCGCTGGTGCTATCAGTTCTGATAATATCGTCCGATGGATGCCGCCTTCCTCCTCCGCACGGTGAGGACACGGGCGGGGCTGACCCTGCGCCAGCTCGCCGAGCGTGCGGGCACGTCGGACTCGACCCTCAGCGCCTACGAATCGGGGCGGGTGACGCCCCGCGTCGACACGCTGACCCGCATCGTCGCGGCCGCGGGGGCACGGCTGGGTCCGAGGCTGTCGGCCCTCCCCGAGCGCGACCCGCGTCGGGCACCCGCCGGCGAGGAGCTGTGGCAGGCCATGCTCCTAGCCGAGGTGCTGCCGCAGCGGCAACGACACCAGCGACCCCAGGCTCCGCACGCGATCTTCGGCCGACGGTGAACCTGCCCGAGAGGGTCGTGGCGATCACCGAGGCCCTCGCTGTGGCCCGCGTCCCGCACGCCTTCGGCGGCGCGATCGCCCTGGCCTACTGCGTCGCCGACGCACGGGCCACCGTGGATCTCGACGTCAACGTCTTCGTCGCCCCGTCCGACGCCCCGAGGGTCCTGGACGCGCTGCCGCCTGCGGTGGAGCGCGACCGCGAGTCGCTGCAGGCCATCGCCCGGGACGGCCAGGTGCGGCTGTGGTGGGAGCAGACTCCGGTGGACCTGTTCTTCAACACCACGAGGTTCCACGAGCAAGCGGCCCTGCGGACGCGGCGGGAGTCCTTCGGGCCGGTCGAGCTGCCGGTGCTGGCGTGCTCCGACCTGGCGGTCTTCAAGGCCTTCTTCGATCGCGCCAAGGACTGGGTGGACCTGCAGGCGATGGCGGCGGCGGGTGTGCTCGAGGTCGCGGGCGTCGCCGGGACCCTCGCCGAGTACCTCGGCGCCGACGATCACCGTGTCGCCCGCATCCTGGGGCTCTCCCCACGGGCGTGAGCTACCCGGAGGAGCCACGATGGTGTCGGGTCGTTCGGCACCTCGGTAGCGCGCGGCACGGAGGACGGACGGGGCAACATCTGGTGCCCGGTCGGCTCTGTGCACGGGCGTTGACGGGTGACACGATCGCACCGGCTCGTTCGTCACCGTGAGGTGGCGGCCTCCATGGTGGTTGTGCCTATGGGCGTGCAGCGCGCTGGCCGCTCGTTCGTGCCCGCTCCCGCCCCGACGGCCGTGGCGCTCCATCCCGATGTGCCTCCTCCCGCACGTGCCGCGGGTCCGGTCGCGGAGCGGATCCTCGAGCTGCAGCGGTCCGCCGGCAACCGCGCCGTCGACGGCGCGCTGAGGTCGATCCAGCGGGCCGGCGGGTGGAGCGATGCCGCCCCAGGCGGCTGGAACGAGGGGGAGAGGCGCGTCGAGGCCGGGACGATCCGGCGCATCCCCCTGGAAGGACTCACGCTGGGCCACCAGAACGAGACGCGCGGCGGGGCCAGCCGCAAGCTCACGCGGGAATCGGCCAAGGGGCGCGCCATCGCGCTGCTGCCTGACCGGCTCGACCCCACCCAACCGGTCGATGTCCTGCTGCACTTCCACGGGATGGCCGAGACCGTCAACCGACCCTACGCCGGCTGGCGCGAGCGCACCAAGGACGGCACCGTCCGGGACGTGGCGCTCGACCGCATCGGCCAGCAGATCGAAGCCAGCGGCATGCCCCAGCTCATGGGACTGCTGCCGCAGGGTGGGGAGAGGTCGAACTTCGGGGCGATGCGGTCGGCGGCGTACCTGCAGGAGGTGTTCGCCCGGCTCAAGGACGTCGGGGCGGTCTCCGCGGTGCCGCAGCTCGGACGCCTCGTGCTCGGCGGTCACAGCGCCGGTGGGGTCACGGTCGGGGCGAACCTGCCCTCGAAGAGGGGCGGCTCGCGCGGCCGGGTCGCCCCCGCCATGGTGGCGCTGTTCGAGGCGATCAACGGCGCCAACGAGCGCAGGGTCGTGGAGCGGTGGCTGTTCGAGCAGCTCGACGCCCTGCGCAAGGTGCTCACCGACCCGTCGGTGTCGCCCCCCGACAAGGAGGCGGCGCTGGCGAGCGCCCCGCGGTTCCGCGCCTACTACCGGCCCGGGTCGCCGATGTACCGGCCCATCCACGAGGCCCTGCGCCGCGCCATCGACGGCTGGATGGGCCGGCACGCCAAGGCGCTGCAGCCCTACACCGCCCGCGTTGCGGACCTCGCCCGGGTCGAGCCGATCGCGACCACGCACGAGCGGATGGTGCGCAGCCAGCTCGGCGCCGCCCTCGAGGTCTTCAAGGGCGGGGCCGGGGCGGCGCCCGCTGCCGCTCCCGCGTCCGGTCCTGCTCCCGCCCCGAGGCCTGCACCGGCTACGGCCCCGACGCATCGGCCCGGGGGAGCGGCGCCGGGACCCACGGGCGCCAGCGCGGCTGGAGCGGGCGCGGCCGCCCCGGTGCTCGCGCCGCTGTCCGCCCCGGCCGTCCTGGCACGACTGGCGGCACGTCACGGTGTGAACGTCTGGGCGCTCGGGCTCGGCGCGGCCGTCATGGCCGCCGGCACACCTCCGTTGAAGGTCGCGGCGAACCTCCTGGTGGCCTCGGGAGTGCGCGGCGAGATCGACCTCACCGATGCGCTGTTCGACCTCGCCCACCCCGAGCTCGGGGGCGGGCGCATCCCCGCCGAGGCGGACGGCCTCAAGCGCGAGTGGATCGCGCTGCGCAAGGGCTACGTCCGGCCCGCCCTCGCCGCCGCCGCCCCAGCCAAGACCGGCTCCGGTCCCGCGTCGGCGGGGAGCGCAGGTGGCACCCCGGCGGTGACGGGCACCACCCCGAGCTCGGGCGGGGGCGCGACCACCGCGGCGAGCGGTACGGGTGGAACGACGACGGCTCCCCGCAGTGGCACGCCGCCGGTGCCGACCGATCCGGCCGCCGCTAAGAAGCGGCTCGAGCAGATCGCGGCCGCGAAGAAGCAGGCCCGCGAGGGCGGGGATGCGGCGGACGCCGCCGCCGTCGCCAGCACGCTCGTCAACTCGGGCACGACCGTCGAGGCGTGGTTCTCGGACCACGTCCCGGACGCGACCTTCCTCGGGGTACCCATCAAGCCGAGCGGCGGCAGCAAGGTCGGGGGCGTGCACAGCAAGATGCTCGCCGCGCTCCAGGAGGCGGAGCGCACCCTGATGGACCAGATGCCGGGACGGTCGAAGGACGAGGTCGCCAGGGCGGTGGGCCTCTACGGCGTCGTCGGGTTGCGGCGGCCGAAGAAGGCCACGGGCGGAACGCTGCCGAGCTACCACTGCTTCGGACTCGCCATCGACGTCAACTACGCCGGCAACCTCTTCCTCGGCCAGACCAGCAAGCGGAACAAGGTCACCCAGGCCAAGGGTGATGCGAGTACCGGCGTGGTCAAGAACGCGACACTGCTGCTGTACGGGACCGCCGAGGATCCCCGCGCGGCCTCCCTCACGGACACGGGTCAGCAGTGGGAGCGCCTGAACCGCCAGTCGGAGGCCATCAAGCGCTACCTCAACCTCACCGACGCCGAGCTGCGCGAGCTGGTGGGCGCCGGCAAGGGCGGCCACGACCTCGCGTGGTGGCGGGAGCGGCAGCGCAAGGACCGCATCGAGGGCGGCCGCGGCGAGTGGGGCCAGCACACCGAGGCCGCCAGGGGCGGGTTCATGGACCTGTCCAAGGCGCTGGTGCTAGCGCTCGACGGGGCCGGCCTCAAGTGGGGTGGTGAATACGGGGGCGGGAAGGACGTCATGCACTTCGACCTGCGCAAGGGCACCTTGAAGCGGTGACCCGGACCCCGAGGACCCCTACCCTGCCCGAAACGCAGTCCCCGACGTCGCGGCGATCTGGGTGAAGCCGCTCCGGTCGACACCGACAGCGCCGAGGCGTCGGAGCGGGCCCCGGACGGGTAGGGTCGCGCGGTCCTCCTCACCGCGAGAACCCTCGACCCTGCGGCCTTCGAGCGTGCCACCGGCTGGGAGCGGAAGCCGAGGGCGCGTGCAATGGCGAGCTGTGCGAGTGGAACGGCGGGTTGGGGCCCCACCAGCCCCGCCACTCGTCGTCGCTGCCGACATCGGTCCACGGCCCGGTCTGCGGGCCGAACTTGCCCCGACCCATGATCTCGGCCCCGAAGCCGAGCTGGATCCGTTCGGCGAACGAGTGGTCGACACCCGAGGTGCCACCGGTGTCGCCGACCATCGAGCGCCAGAAGTGGGTGGCGAACATCCACTCGTGCAGTCGTTCCCCGGCGTGACCCAACGGGGCGTCGGGCGTGATGCCGTCGCCGGTCCCGAACCCGTCGAGGGAGATCGAGAAGTTGTGGACACGGACCTGGGACATGGGTGCCTCCCGGCGAT
>JAHWKY010000024.1 GCA_019347575.1 Actinomycetota bacterium
TCGGTCGCGGGGTGCCGAGCGCCAGCAGCTCAAGGTCTTCCTCTTCGCGATCGCGCTGCTACCGATCGTGCCCTTAGGCGACATCGTCCCACTGCTCGACGGCGGGATCCTCCTCGCCGTCGCCAGCGGGGCGGTGCCGGTCGGGGTGGCGGTCGCCATCTTGCGCTACCGGCTGTACGACATCGATCGGGTCATCTCGCGCACCCTGTCGTACGCACTGCTCACTACCGTCCTCGTCGGCGTCTACGCCGCCGGCGTCCTCGGCGTCGGGGCGCTGCTGCCGGGTGGGTCGAGCGATCTGCTCGTGGCTGGCGCCACGTTGGCCGTTGCGGCCCTTTTCCGGCCGCTTCGGGCGCGCATCCAGGGCCTCGTCGACCGCCGCTTCAACCGCTCGCGCTACGACGCGGGGCGGCTGGTCGAGGACTTCGGCCGCCGGCTGCGTGACCGGGTGGACCTCGACGAGGTCGCCGGCGAGCTGCGCGGCGCGGCTGGCCGGGCGCTGCAGCCACGCAGCGTGTCGCTCTGCGTCGTTGCGCCGAGGGTGCCGTCGTGAGTCGCCGCCTCGCCGCGATGCTCGCCTGGGTCCTCGCCGTCGCGGCGGTCGGGGCGGTGGCGCTGACGATCGTGATCGGCTCCACGCTGCCGACCTCCGCTCGGACGACCGCTGGCTTCACCGACTGGTGGCAGGCGTTGTGGCTGTTGAGCTGGGTCGGCTTCCCCCTGGTCGGCGGGTTCGTGGCGTCACGACGTCCTGAGAGCAGGTTGGCGTGGCTGATGCTGCTGGTGGGGACGAGCATCGCTGTGGGCGTGTTAGGCGGTACCTGGCTCCTCCACGAGGTGCGGGTCGCCGGCCGTACCCCCCCAGGCCTGGTGATCTGGTTGGAGGCGTGGATCGTCGTACCCGGCTTCGCCCTCGCCCCGTTCGTGATCGACCGCTTCCCATCAGACCGCCCGGCGGAGGGCCGGTGGCGCTGGGTCGTCCGGACGGCAGCCGCGGCCGTGGCCGTCCTCGTCGGCGCGTCGATGCTGCGACCCACCGTGGTCGAGGGCGACCTCGAGCCGCCGCTCGTCCTCGACAACCCCCTAGCTGCGTTCGGCGGTCTGCCCGAGACCCTGATAACTGCCGCGGCGCTCACCCTGGTGGGGTTCTTCGTCCTCGTGGTGGGTCGGCTGATCCTGCGGTACCGCCGGGCGATCGGCGCGGAGCGAGCCCAGCTCAAGTGGTTCGTGGCCGCGACCGCGGTGTTCCCGCTGCTGTTCGCCGTCGTCCTGCCGACGACGGGGCTCGTGCCGGGCGCGGTCACGGACGGGCTGGTGGCACTCGCGTTCTTCCTGACGCTCAACGGCATCGCGGTCGCCATCGGCATCGCCGTGACCCGCTACCGGCTCTACGACATCGACCGCGTGATCAGCCGCACGCTCGCCTACGCGCTGCTGACCGGGGTGCTCGTCGGGGTGTACGCGTTGGGCGTGCTCGGGGTCGGGGCGCTGCTGCCGGGTGAGCCCAGCGATCTCCTCGTCGCCGGGTCCACGTTGGTCGTCGCGGCGCTGTTCCGGCCGCTGCAGTCGCGCATCCAGGCGCTCGTTGACCGCCGCTTCAACCGCTCGCGCTACGACGCGGCGCGGACGATCGAGGCGTTCGGGGCGCGCCTGCGCGACGAGGTCGACCTCGACGAGGTCGCTGCCGATCTGGGGCGTGCGACCTCGGCCGCCCTCCAGCCGCGGAGCGTGGCCGTGTGGCTGGCGACCGCCGAGGTCAGCTCGTGACACGCCGGCGTGGAGCGTTCTCGGCGGGTCTCCTCGTGGCACTGGCACTGGGTGCCGAGGTGGCGTTCATCCTGGACTCGGGCCTGGCGGCGGGCGAGAACGGTGGCCCGCCGGCCTTCGTGGAGAGCATCCCCGGCGTGCTCGGGTTCGGCCTTGTCGGCGCGTACCTCGTGTGGCGCCGCCCCGACCACCGCGTGTCGTGGCTGGTGGCGGGAGTCGGTCTGTTCGAGTCGATGGCGGCCTACCTCATCGTGGGAGCGAACTGGTGGCAGGCGCGAGGTGGGTCCGGCGCCGGCGCGTACCTCCTCAACGTCTCCGGCGACATCGCGGTCGAGATCGGGCTCGTGCTGGGGCTGGTGCTGCTGCCCGTGCTGTTCCCGACTGGCGAGGTGCCCTCGCGGCGGTGGCGTTGGCTGCCGCCGACCGCCCTCACGCTGGTCGCGGTCAGTGAGGCCATCATGGTCGTGCTACCGGACGTCCGCGAGATCGCGGGTGTCGAGGTCGCCAACCCGCTCGGCATCGCGGCCCTCCGGGCACCGCTCGAGTTGGCGGGCGGGCTGACGTTCGGCCTCACGCTGCTCCTCGTCGTCCCGGCTGCGGCCTCCCTGGTGGTGCGCTTCCGTCGCGCTCGCGGAACCGAGCGGCTCCAGCTGCGCTGGTTCGTCGCGGCGGTGTTGGTCCTGGTCACGGTCGCGGTCACCCTGCTGGTGTGGGCGCTCGCCGCGAACGCCGGGCTCATCGCCGAGGCGAGCGAGCTCACTTTCGATCTGATAGTGCTGGTCCCGGTCACGGCGATGCCGGTGGCGATCGGCGCCGCGGTGTTGCGGTACCGCCTGTACGAGGTGGACCGCGTCATCAGCCGCACGGTCTCCTACGGCCTCCTGACCGGAGTGCTCGTGGGCGTGTACGCGCTCGGGGTGCTCGGGGTTGGGGCGTTCTTGCCCGGCGAGCCCAGCGACCTGCTCGTGGCCGGCTCGACCCTGGTGGTGGCGGCGCTGTTCCGGCCGTTGCGGTCACGCATCCAGACCATCGTGGACCGGCGCTTCAACCGCTCGCGCTACGACGCCAGGCGGACGATCGAGGCGTTCGGGGCGCGGCTGCGTCACGAGGTCGACCTCGACGAGGTCGCGAACGACCTGCGCTCGGCTGCGGCGGAGTCCCTGCAACCGCGCGCGGTGTCGTTGTGGCTCCCTCCCGCGGAGGTGAGGCCCTGAGGTGGAGACCGGTCCCCGCGTCGCCCGGGCTCCCCGCCCGGATCGCCGGCGCCGGCGCAGTGCCAGACGTGACGGCCGGCAGCGGACGAGGTCGCTGGCTGGGGCTCGGTTCTGCCGTGCTGGCCCTGGCGATGCTCGCGACAGGGGCGTTCCTTCAACTGACCGCGCCCGCCCACGCGACCGCGGAGCTGACCGTCGGGGATCGTGTCGCGCCGTTGACGATGCTGATGTTCGCGGCCGTCGGGGGCGTGCTGGTGTGGCGACGCCCCGAGCACCCCTTCGGGTGGGTGATGGTCGTCTTCGCCGCGCTCCAGGGTCTCAACGGCACCACCAGCGCTCTGGTCCAGCGTCACACGCCTCCTGCCTCGATCGTTGTCGATGTGGCCAGCTGGGTCCAGTCGTGGATCTGGATCCCGGCCCTCTCGCTGCTGGCGCTGGGGATCCTGCTGTTCCCCGACGGCCGCCTCCCGTCGCGCCGGTGGCGGCACGTGTTGCGGGTCGAGCTCGTGGGGCTCGTCGGAGTGGTCGTCCTGGCGGTCGCGCTCTGGCCTCACCGCGGCCCCGACCTCGTGGAGCTCGGGGACGCGTGGCCGGGGTTCGCGGGGCGCGTCGGCAAGACCGCCGTGCTGCCGCTCGTCTTCAGCGGTTTCGTGGCCTCCCTCGTCTCGCTCTTCATCCGCTACCGCAACGCGGCGGTGATCGTCCGGCTCCAGCTCAAGTGGTTGATGCTCGCGGTCACGCTGCTCGGTGTCGCCCTGATCTCCGCCGCCCTCGCGGATGTTCTCGGTTTCGGCGGCCAGTGGTGGCAGGACCTGTTCGGTGTCGCCGGGCTGTTCTTCCTGCCCGTGGCCATCGGGATCGCGGTGCTGCGCTACCGGCTGCTCGAGATCGAACGGATCCTCAGTCGCACGGTGTCGTACCTGCTCCTTACCGGCGTGTTGCTGGGTGTCTACGCCTCGGGAGTGCTCGGGGTCGGGACGTTGCTGCCAGGCGAGTCCAGCGACCTGCTGGTGGCGGGCTCGACCTTGGCGGTCGCGGCGCTGTTCCGGCCGCTGCGATCGCGCATCCAGTCGATCGTGGACCGGCGTTTCAACCGGGCGCGCTACGACGCATCCCGCACGGTCGACGCGTTCGGGGCGCGGCTGCGTGATGAGATCGACCTCTCGACGCTCGCTCGAGATCTCCGCGATGTCGCCGCATCCGCGCTCGAGCCGCGCGCGATCTCGGTGTGGCTGCGTGAGGTGCCGCGGTGACGACGTCGCACTCGCCGGAGCATCGGAGTCGCTACTGGCCGTGGGTGGTGGCGTTGTCGTTGACCGCGGTGGCGCTCGGCGGGATCGTCGTCACGGCACGCGACCCGGCGCCTGGGGGGCCGCATCCCGCGAGCACGGTGGTCTCGGTGCTCCTCGTCGTCACGTTCCTCGGCACCGGTGCGGTCATGCTGTCGCGCCGCCCCGATCACGCCGTCAGCTGGCTGCTGCCACTCCCTGGCGTGTACGTGGCGCTGGATGCGGGGCTCGATGTCCTCGAGCTGTTCGTCGGTCCGTCCACGGAGCTGTGGCTCGACTGGGTGACGCAGGCGTCCTGGGCGTGGACGTTCCCGACCCTCGCGATCTTCCTCCCGTTGCTGTTCCCGACCGGGGCACCGCCCACGCCGAGGTGGAGGTGGGTGCTGTGGACCGGGGCGGCGGCCGTCCTCCTCCTGACCACGGGGAACGCGCTCAACCCTGACCTACTCAAGCCGGCCGCCAACCCCGCGGCGATCGGTGAGGGTGCGGCCGAGGCACTCACCGCCACGGGCGGGGGCCTGCTGTTGCTCTCGTTCGTGGCCGCAGCGGTGTCCGCGGTCGTGAGGTACCGCCGCTCGAGGGGCGTCGAGCGCCAGCAGCTGCGGTGGTTCGTGCGAGGTGCCGCGATCGTGCCCTTCGCTTGGATCAACGCCATCGTGCTCGAGCACGGTCCCTACCAGCAGTTCGGAGGCCTCGTCCTGGCGGGCAGCTTGGCCGTGTTGCCGGTCGCCGTGACCGTCGCCGTCCTGCGGTACCGCCTCTACGACATCGACCGCCTCGTCAGCCGCACGCTGTCGTACGCGTTGCTGTCCGGCGTGCTTGTGGGCGTGTACGCGCTCGGCGTGCTCGGGGTCGGGGCGCTGCTGCCCGGTGAATCCAGCGACCTGCTGGTGGCGGGCTCGACCTTGGCGGTGGCGGCGTTGTTCCGGCCACTGCGGTCGCGCATCCAGTCGGTGGTGGACCGGCGCTTCAACCGGTCGCGCTACGACGCGGCGCGGACGATCGAGGCGTTCGGGGCGCGGCTGCGCGACGAGGTCGATCTCGGATCGCTGTCGCAGGAACTGCGAGCTGCGGTCGACGTGACGCTCCAGCCGCGGGTCACGTCGCTGTGGCTCCGGGAAGGTGGAGCGTGAGCAGCACGACGTGGCCGCGAGCTCTCGCGATCGCTGCCCTCATCGCCGGTGCGTTGGTGGCGGTCGCCACGCTCGTGGTGCTGGTCGGCGATGGCGGGTCTGCCCGTGAGATCGGTGGGCGCCTCGCACCGCTGGGCCCAGCGTTGGCGTTCGTCGTCACCGGCGCGCTGATCGGGGCGCGGCAGCCGCACAACCTCATCGGTTGGGGTCTGGTCCTCTTCGGGCTGAACCTGGAAGCGACCGTGCTCGCCGAGGAGTACGCGCGTGTCGCGCTCGCGTCCGGTTCCACGCATGCCAGCGTCGGATGGGCGCTGTGGTTCCAGACCTGGAACTGGGCGCCCGGCCAGGGGATCCTCGCCCTCATCCTCATGCACTTCCCCAGCGGACGCCTGCCCGGTCGCCGCTGGCGGCTGCTCCGCATCGTGACGCTGGCGATGATGGCGATGGTCGTCTTCGACTGGCTACTGGTGTGGCCGGTGCGATCGGATCCGAGCCTGCTGGTCGACACTTCGGCGTTCCCGGAGCTCGCCGGGCGCATCCAAGATCTGGTCGAGCCGTTCGTGTTCGTGCCCCTGCTAGGCAGCATCGCGTCGCTCGTCGCCCGCTGGCGGCGGGCCACCGCGATCGAGCGCCTGCAGCTCAAGTGGCTGTTCCTCGCCGTCGCCGGCGTCGCCGGAGGTCTCGGCACCATGGTCGGGCTGAGCGCTGGACCGGGACGTGGGGCCCCGCTGGTCGCCGAGCTCGCGCTGTTGCTCGGTCTCAGCGCCGTCCCGACTGCCGTCGCGCTCGCGATCCTCCGCTACCGCCTGTTCGACATCGATCACCTGCTCAACCGCACGCTGTCGTACGTCGTGCTCACCGGCGCGCTCGCAGGCGTCTACGCGTTCGGGGTGCTCGGGGTCGGAGCGCTGCTACCCGGTGAGCCCAGCGACGTGCTCGTGGCGGGCTCGACACTGGCGGTCGCGGCGCTGTTCCGGCCGCTGCGGTCGCGCATCCAGTCGATCGTAGACCGGCGCTTCAACCGCTCGCGCTACGACGCCGCGCGGACGATCGAGGCGTTCGGGGCACGGTTGCGGGACGAGATCGACCTGCGATCGCTCCGCGTCGAGCTGCGCGACACCGTCGCCACGACCGTGCAGCCGCGCTCGATCAGCGTGTGGCTGAGGCAGGCCGGGGGCTGACCGCGCCCCGGCGCAGCGTCCTCACGCGGCGTGCCGAGGTCCCGAGGTGAGCCGCGAGAGCGTCGATGCCGTGCCGCATCGTGCGGTCGTGCTCCGCCTCCGCGAGACGGCGGATCGCGGGACCGGCGAGGTTCAGCAGCGCCTTGGTCGTGCGGACGTGCCAGGTCACCTTGCCGAAGGTGACGCCGTCGAGGTCGTCGAGCTCCCAGATGGCTCGTCCCTCCAGGTCGCCGCGGACGGACCACTCGACGACCTCTGGGGTCCGCGCCCGGACCGTGTGGGCCTCGAAGCCCAGAGGGAAGCGCACCAGGTCGAAGCGGAAGCGGTGGAGCGCATCCGTCCCGTCCGCCAGCGGTCTGTGGACGCGCGCAACCTCGCGCACCTCTGGCCACGTGGTGGCCCAGGTGGCCGGCTCCGTGAGCGCCGCCCAGACCCGCTCCGCGCTGGTCCGGATCTCGAACACCGTGCTGAGGTTGTAGCTGGCCATCCGCGTTCCCCCGCGTCGTCGACCGTGTCCCTCGTTCCGCTCTGCAGCATCCCCAGGCAGCGTTCCGGCGCTGTTACGGCTGGTGCGCGCGTCTCCTCACGAGCCAGCCGTAACGGCCCCGGAACGCCCGCGCATGATGATGCCAGCCGGGTTCGACTGGCGCCGGCAGTTGGGAACATCCATCGTGACGCACGATCCTCGCGTCACCGCCGCCATCGTGGCGGCCACGGTCGTTGTCGCTCTCGCGGCGGCGGCCTCGCTGAACGTCTTCGGGGTCGCGTCAGGAGCGGCGGCGTGGCCACAGGTGCTCGCGGAGACGTCGTGGTGGCTCGCGTGGGTGCCGCTCGTGCTCGCGGGAGCCATGGTCGCCGTGCGGCGACGTGAACTGACCATCGGGTGGCTGATGCTGGCCGCCGGGACCAGCATCCTCCTGGCGGCAGCCGCGGGGCAGTTCGGCAACGCGGCGATCATCGGTGACCCGTGGCGCCCCGATCGGATCGCCTTCGTCGAGTGGCTGGCCGTGGCGCTCGACCTCGGCGTCCCCCTCCTGCCCCTCATCGTCGCTCACTTCCCAGAGGGACCGGGTTCCGACCGGCGCTGGCGTCTCCTGTTGCGCATCGGGTGGGGTGCCTTCGTGGTCGGAGCCGTGAGCACAGCCGTCACGCCTTCGGATACCTCGAAGGGCATCGGTGAGGTCGCCCACTTCGACAACCCGTGGGCCTTGGACGGACTCGCTTCAGCCTTCGGAGCGCTCGAGGGTCTGTCGTTCGCCATCCTCGGCCTGCTGGCCTTCGGGGCCATCGGCCGCTTGGCGGTGAGGTTCCGTCGCGCCCCGCTCGTGGAGCGGCAGCAGATCAAGCTGTTCCTGTTCGTCGTGTCGCTCGCCGTGCTGATGCTGTTCGGTGGCAACTGGGTCGGGGAGTCCGTCGCGTTCGCCGACGACTACGTCGCTGACCTGGGCTTCCCCGTGCTCGTGACCGGGATCGCCGTCGCCATCGGTATGGCGGTCACCCGCCACCGCCTCTACGACATCGATCGCCTCGTCAGCCGGACGGTCGCCTACACCATCGTCACCGGGGTGCTCGTCGTCGTCTACGCAGGCGGGGTGCTCGGTGTCGGGGCGCTGGTTCCCGGAGACCGCAGCGACCTGCTCGTTGCCGCGTCGACACTGGTCGTGGCCGCGCTGTTCCGACCGGTCCGGACCCGGGTGCAGCGGTTCGTGGACCGTCGCTTCAACCGTGCGCGCTACGACGCCGCGAGGACCGTCGAGGCGTTCGGGGCGCGGCTGCGCGAGGAGGTCGACCTCGGGGCACTCCGAAGCGAGCTCGGGACGGTCGTGGCCACAACCCTGCAGCCCGCCTACGTCTCGGTCTGGCTGGGCGGGCGGGGCGCGTGATGAGGAGCGGTCAGGTGATGAGACCGACGGGCACGAGGATCGCGGCGAGGGTCAGCAACATGCCCGCGTTGGCGAGCACGAGGTTGCGGGTCTGCTGCAGCCCGTGGTGGAACGAGTCGAGCTTGTCCTCGAAGCGGTCCATCTGCCGTTCGAGGCGTCCGAGACGCTCCGCGACAGGCTCCATCCGGAACTCGAGTACCTCCATGCGGTGCTCGAGCGTGTCACGGTTCTCCGACGGTGTCGTCGGTCGGGACCGGTGCGCCTGTGGACGGTCCGCTCTGCCGTAACGCTTCGGTGACGCTCGAGGAGGAAGCTGGGTGGGTGATGAGGAGGTCGAGGTGACGGCAACGCTCCCACGGGAACGGCGGCTACCGACGCTGCGGGTGCCGCGGCGCCGCAAGCGCCAGGAGGCGGTCCAGGAACTGGAGTTGTCGGTCCCGGAACTCGTTGCCCCGGAGGTCGACATCGCCCCGAACGACCCGGTCCTCGCCTACTTCCAGGCCCATCCCGAGCCGGTCGACGTCGACAGCCTCAAGCTCGAGTCGCCCGGGGTGGAGGCGCTGCGCCAGGCCGGGGTCAAGCTCGTCGTGCCGCTGGTGACGCAGGGCGAGCTCATCGGCCTGCTCAACCTCGGCGAGCGGCTCAGCGAGCAGGAGTACTCGGCCGACGATCGCAAGTTGCTCGAGAACCTCGCCGGGCAGGCCGCGCCGGCGCTCCGCGTGGCGCAACTGGTCCGCGAGCAGGAGGCCGAGGTCCGACGCCGTGAGCGCTACGAGCAGGAGATGCGGGTCGCCACGCTGATCCAGCAGAACTTCCTGCCGAGGGAGCTGCCCGAGCCGAGGGGTTGGCGCCTCAACGCCTTCTACCGGCCGGCGCGGGAGGTCGGCGGCGACTTCTACGACGTCGTCGACCTGCCGGGGGACAAGCTCGGGATCGTCATCGGCGACGTGACCGACAAGGGCGTCCCGGCGGCACTCGTCATGGCGTCGACCCGCAGCGTCCTGCGCGCTTCCGCACAACGGCTGCTCGACCCGGGCAAGGTCCTCGAGCGGGTCAACGAGCAGCTCGTCGGCGACATGCCTCCCAAGATGTTCGTCACGTGCCTGTACGGGGTGCTGGAACCGGCGACCGGCCGGTTCGTGTTCGCCAACGCCGGTCACAACCTCCCCACGATCAAGTCGGCGACCGGTGCGGCCGAGGTCCGCGCCACCGGGATGCCACTGGGCCTCCTGCCCGGGATGGAGTACGAGGAGGCCGAGATCACGATCGGCCCCGGCGAGACCGTCGTCGTGTACAGCGACGCGCTCCCCGAGGCCCACGCTCCCTCCGGAGAGATGTACGGCTTCCCCCGACTCGTCGACGCAGTGGCACGCTGGACCAAGGGTGAGCTCATCGACGGGCTCATGAACGACCTGCACGCCTTCACCGGCGACGAGTGGGAGCAAGAGGACGACATCACGATCGTGACCCTGCGACGCACCGACATCGTCGGTTACGCGGCAGGTGAGGAGGATGTCACGGAAGCGACCGGGAACGCCGAAGGCCTGCTCGACGACCCTGGCGAGCCCATCGCCACGTTCACCGTCCCGAGCCAACCGGGCAACGAGCGCCAGGTGATGGAGCGCATCGCCGACGCCATCGCCCACCTCGTTCCGAGCGACCGACTCGAACGGATCAAGACCGCGGTCGCCGAGGCGACGATGAACGCGATCGAGCACGGCAACCACAACGACGCCAGCCTGCTCGTCGAGATCCGGGTGTTCGCCAGCCAGCACGCGCTGGTGGTGCGGGTCACCGACCAGGGTGGTGGCGAGCCGCCGGCACTCACGGGCGAGCTACCCGACCTCGAGGCGAAGCTGCGGGGCGAGCAGACGCCCCGCGGCTGGGGCCTCTTCCTGATCAAGAACATGGTCGACGACCTGCACGTGTGGGCCGACGACGCGCACCACACGATCGAACTGGTCGTTCGACTGGATGGAGAGCAGGATGGCTGACTTCCACGCTGGCGTCCGTCACCACGGCACGACCGCGATCGTCGAGCTCCACGGCGACATCAACGGCGCAGCCGACCAGGTGCTCAACGACGCCTACGCCCAGGCCACCACGTCGGAGCCGCGGGCGGTGCTCCTCGACTTCAGCGACGTCGAGTACCTCAACTCGACCGGCATCGCGCTGATCGTCGGCCTCCTCGCGGAGGCGCGGAAGACCAGCCGGGCGGTGCTCGTGTGTGGCCTGTCCGACCACTTCCGCCACATCTTCGAGATCACCCGACTGGCGGACTTCATGAGCTTCTTCCCCGACCAGGCGAGCGCTGTCAGCGGCGACCTTCCCGCTCCGGCGTGACCCGTGACCCGAGGAGAGACACCGTGACGGAACAGAACGCCTCGTTCGACGTCCGCTCCGCAGGAGGGACGAGCAGCATCATCGACGTCCACGGCGATGTCACGCCCGCGTGCGAGGACGCGCTCATGGAGGCTTGGACCAAGGCCAGCGAGTCCAGCGCCGACGACGTGATCATCAACTTCACCGACCTCGAGTACATGAACAGTGGTGGTATCGGGCTGCTGGTCACCTTGCTCGTCCGTGCCCAGCGCCAGAAGCAGCGTCTGGTCGCGTACGGCTTGAGCGACCACTACCGCCAGATCTTCGAGCTCACACGTCTCGACGATGCCATCACGATCTGCGACGACGAGGATGCGGCGCTCGCCGCAGCGAGTTAGTGCTCAAGCAGCGAAGCGGTAGCACAGCCGAGTGCTCAAGTAGCGAAGCGGTAGCACGATCATGAGGAGGACGACCATGGAGACCCCCACCCCTCCGCAGCCGCGGGGCAGCGAGAACTGGGCGAAACCGGTCACGCACCTCGACGTGACCGCGGCTGAGGACGGTGCCGACGCGGGCTCGGTCACGGGGCGCCGGTTGGCCGGCCCGGTCCAGGGCTTCGGCAAGATGTGGCAGAAGAC
Source organism: Actinomycetota bacterium (assembly GCA_019347575.1). Taxonomy (NCBI): domain Bacteria; kingdom Bacillati; phylum Actinomycetota; species Actinomycetota bacterium. The sequence continues at coordinate 11,428 of JAHWKY010000024.1, forward strand.
CTACCGCGTTGCACTTGGGCCCAGCCTCACACCAGAGCACGTGATCGCCGAGTGGAGAGCGCACTACGGCGAGTTCTGGCCGGCGGGCAACCGCTTCTACGCACCCTTCGCGGGCGTGAAGCCAGGCGAGGTCGCACTCATCAGCGGCAAGGCCGGAGGCCTGAAGCTGTCGACGGGCGTCCTGGTGCTCTACGCCGACGACGTGTCCTTCTCGTTCCTGACTCCGGAGGGTCACCCCTTCGCCGGGCTCATCACCTTCTCGGCGGACGCGGAGGGAGGCGCTACGACCGCGCAGGTACAGCTCCTGATCCGTGCCCAGGATCCTCTGGTCGAGTTGGGGATGGCGTTCGGCGGGCACCGCAAGGAGGACCGCATCTGGATGCACACCCTCAGCGCACTGGCGGCGCACCTCGGGGTCGCCGACGCGGAGGTCGAGAAGAAGCTCGTGTGCGTCGACAGGAAGCGGCAGTGGAACCGCGCCGGCAACGTCAAGCACGACGCCGTCTTCTACACGCTGCGCAAGCCCTTCCGGCGCCGTCGCAAGCCCGCCGCCTGAGCACCGGCTCCAGCGATGTGTGGTTGACGCGGGATGCCGCGGCACCCACGCGTCCATGACGTCGGGGCGGGGGGGATCGGCGCGTACCCTCGGACCGTCGTCCCCGGAGGCTCCCCGTGCAGGTCCGGTCCGCGTTCCTCGTCGCTGGCGTGCGCACCCCCATCGGCCGCTACGGCGGGGCGCTGGCGTCGGTTCGTCCCGATGACCTGCTAGCGCTCGCGTTCCGTGCGCTGGTCGAGCGCACCGGGCTCGACCCAGCCAACGTCGACGAGGTCGTCGCCGGGTGCGCGAACCAGGCCGGCGAGGACAACCGCGACGTCGCGCGGATGTCGGCGCTGCTCGCCGGGTTCCCGATCGAGGTGCCCGGCATCACCGTCAATCGGTTGTGCGCGTCGGGGCTCGCCGCCATCGTCCACGCCTACCGGGCCATCGCGGTGGGCGAGGGAGACCTGTTCGTCGCCGGGGGTGTCGAGTCGATGTCCCGCGCCCCGTACGTGATGGCCAAACCCGACGCGCCCTTCAAGAGCGGGGCGCCGGAGGTCGTCGACTCCGCGCTGGGATGGCGCTTCGTCAACCCCGCGATGGCGGCGATGCACCCGCCCATCGCGATGGGCGAGACCGCCGAGAACCTCGTCGAGCGCTACGGCGTCGGTCGCGACGAGCAGGACGAGTTCGCACTGCGCTCCCACCGCGCCGCGCTGGCCGCGTGGGACCGCGGCTTCTACGAGCCCGACGTCGTGCCCGTCGAGATCGCCCAGCGCAAGGGCGACCCGATCGTCGTTGAGCGCGACGAGGGCCCGCGCCCCGACACGTCGCTCGAGAAGCTGGCGCGGCTGCGTCCAGCCTTCCGTGAGGGCGGCACGGTCACGGCAGGGAACGCGAGCTCGCTCAACGACGGGGCGGGGGCCGTCCTGGTGGCGTCCGAGGACGCGCTCGCACGTCACGGTCTGACTCCCGTCGCGCGCATCGTCGCCACCGGCCAAGCTGGTGTGGACCCCTCGTGTATGGGCATCGGCCCGGTGCCGGCTACGCACATCGCGCTCGAGCGCGCCGGGTGGAAGGTCGACGACGTCGACACCGTCGAGCTCAACGAGGCCTTCGCCGGCCAGTGCCTCGCGGTCCTCCGCGAGCTGCCCTTCGATCTCGAGCAGGTCAACCCGGACGGGGGCGCCATCGCGCTGGGCCACCCACTCGGGATGAGCGGTACACGCCTCGTCCTGACCCTGATGCGTCGGATGCAGCAGGACCCCGGCATGCGACGCGGCCTCGCGACCCTGTGCGTCGGTGTCGGTCAGGGCGAGTCGATGCTCGTCGAGTCGGTGCTGTGAGGCGCAGCCTCGCGGCACTCTCGCTCGTCCTCGCGTTCGTCGGGGCGTCGTGCGCCGAGGAGGAGGCACAGCGCGATCCCGTCGGGCCCGACGACGGACTGCAGCTCACCGGCCAGCTCGCGGGCAAGCGCTACGCCGTCTCCGACGGCGAGCCCGAGGTCGTCCACGGGGACTGCGACCCCAACGACGGCCTCGACGTCGACCTGTGCGTGATCGCACGGACCGTCGACGGTCAGAACTTCGGAGTCGTCTTCGAGAACCCGGACGCGCTGATCCCGGGAGAGACCGTGCCCGTGTCGCACGTCGGATGCGTGGCCGAGCAGTGCGATGCGCACCGCGACAGCGTGCTGCTGGAGGTCCGCGTCGATGGCTCACCGCTACCGGCCACCGGCGGCAACGTCACCGTGACAGCTGCCGGCCCACCACGCTGGACAGGGGAGCTGAGCGTCCGCTTCGCGGACGGCGGTGGCCTCTCGGGCTCCTTCAACGTCCAGCCCGGCCTCATCGACTGACACTCGATCGCGGTGTCACTTCGTCCGCTCGAGCCGACGAAGTGACTTCACGCTCTCGCTCACACGGCTGCGGACCGGGCCTCGATGCCCAGGCGGAAGCGCTCGAGGTCGACGACGCGCTGCTCGAACGATCCCCGAGCGACGAGACGCGTCCCCCACCGCACGATGACCTCGCACACCAGCTTCTGAGCTCCGACGTTGGCAACGGTCGCGGTCAGCGTGACCGTCGCGCCCACGGGCACCGGCTCGCGGTGGGTCACCTCCAGGTGGTAGCCGACGCCCTCCTCGCCCGGTTCGAGGTGGGGGACGAGCAACTGGCGGCAGACCTGCTCGACGTGCACCACGAGCGCCGCTGTCCCGTAGACGGGGTGGACCTGGTCGTCGCCGATCGTGGCGGCCATCGACTCATCCACGGTGACGTCGAGGGACGCGGTCTCGCCGCGGGCGGGTCCTGGGCGCATGGTGGCGGAGTATCGACGCTGGTCGGGCTCCGGCACAACCCCGTTCAGGAACCGTCCTGGAACACGGCCTCGCCGGCATCCGACACGGGCGTGTCCTCGACGAGCGCGTCCAGCGTCACGTCCGGGGGAGCTGCACTCGCCAGGACGACGAGGGGATCGGCGTGGCGGTTGTCGATCGCGTGTGGACTCCCGGCGGGCACGAGGATCGACCCGAGCGCCGCCAGGCCGATCTCGCCCTCGTCGGTCACGAACCAGCCGTGCCCCCCGATGACTGTGTAGGCGACGTCCACGTCCTCGTAGCTGAGGACGGTGGTCTCCTGCTGCGGTTCGAGGCACCACAGGTCGATGGTGAGGACCTCGGTGGCGAACACGCGGACGCGGGTGGCGGAGGCCTGCGAGAACCGCACGTAGTCGCGCAGGTCGACCGGACGGACCACGGATGGCGTCGTCGATCCCGTCCGGTGCTCACGCGCGTCCTCCACGGCCCCAGCGTAACCGTCGCCCCAGCTAGTCTCCGCGGCGTGACCACCTCCGCGCCGCGCGCGCTCGTGTCTCTCCTCGCCGCGCTGGTCGCCACCGCTGTGGTGAGCCTGCTTCCAGCGGCCATCGCGAGGGCTCAGCAGGGCTGCACACCCGGTGCGACGCCCTACGAGGGGCTCCCCGGCGCCTCGCTGACACCCGAGGTGCACGTCAGCCAGGACGTCGACCCGGTCGTCTACGTCCGGTGGCGGGGAACGGTCCCCAGCTTCGACGGCCTCCCGCTGTCGGTCGACGTGACCGTCCCCTGCGGCGCCAGCGGGCCCCAACCGACGGTGCTCATGGCGCACGGGTTCACCGACGACAAGACCATCTGGCAGGAGACCGGCAAGAGCGACCGGGTCGTGTCCGAGGAACGCCCCGCGACCAACACCCACTGGAACAACATCTGGTTCGCCTCCCGGGGCTACACGGTCGTCAACTACACCGCGCGCGGCTGGCGCGACTCGTGCGGTCCCGACGTCCTCGGCGCGACGCCGGTCACACCCGCTCCCGCCTGCCTCGACTACGAGTACTGGATCCACCTCGATGACAAGAGATGGGAGGTCCGTGACGCCCAGTGGTTGCTCGGCGCGCTCGTCCAGAGCGGCCACGCACGCCCCGACCGCCTCGCGATGATTGGGGGCTCCTACGGCGGTGCCCCGACGCTGATGGCGGCCCTACTCGCCGATCGCATCGTGTGCGGGGGGGCGCCGGTCCCCGACGAGCTGGGGGTCGATCCGTGCGACGGCATCGCCAGCGGCGAGCTCGCGGCGTGGACCACGCCGGACGGCTCACGGACGCTCCAGCTCGCGGTCGCCGTCCCGCTCATCACCTTCGGCGATCTGGTGCAGGTGCTGGCGCCCAACGGTCGCACGTCGGACGGCTGGCAGCACGCCCCACCGCACGGCGACGTCACCGCTCCCATCGGGGTGCCGATCGAGTCAACCCTCGCAGGTCTGCTCGCAGCCGGTAACGCCTCGGGACACTTCGCGCCACCCGGTGTCGATCCGACCTCGGACATCCTCGTCGACGCGACCCGTGTGCTCGCCGGCAACCCCTTCCCGCCGGAGGACCCCATCATCGCCCGCGCCGTGCAGGTCTACCGCGACCTCAAGTCCCCCATCACGATCGCTCCGCAGGGCCGCGTCCCCGTGTTCTGGGTGCACGGGCTGACCGATCCGCTGTTCCCGGCGTTCGAGCCGTTGACGGTGATGAACGCGGTCCAGGCTGTGGACCAGGCCTACCCGTTCAAGCTCTTCCTCGGCGACGTCGGTCACGACTACACCGGCCAGCGCGAGGACGAGTGGGCCGCGGCGATCGAGCGCATGAACGACTTCGTCGACCACCACCTGCGCCCCGACCGGACCCCGCTGCCGCCGACGTACGACGTCACCGCCACGGTCACGCGCTGTCTCGACCACGACGCCCCGATGCGGATCGCCGTGGCGGACACGTGGCACGACCTACACCTCCACCACGTCACGTTCACGAGCGCTGAGGGAGGCGCGACCTCGACCTCCGCCCCCGGACCCGCCGCACTCGCGACGGACCCCATCTCGACGGCGACCCTGCCGCTCCCTGGCAGCTACAAGGGCTGCCGGATCATGCGACCGTCGGAGCCCGACCCGGCCGCGGTGACCTACCTGTTCGAGGTCGAGCAGGACGTGACCCTGATGGGCGGTCCCGTGGTCGAGATCGCCTACTCGACGACGGGGCCCGAGGTGCCGTTGAGCGTCCGCCTGTGGGACGTCGCGGCGGACGGCAGCGAGCAGGGCCTGGTCACCCGGGGGACCTACCGCATCGCGGAGGGGCCCGCGTCCGGTGGTGCACGGTTCCAGCTCGCGCCGCAGGGCTACCGGTTCCCCGCGGGGCACCGGATCAAGGTCGAGGTCGTCGCCAACGACGCCCCCTACTACCAGGCGAGCAACATCCCCGCGGTCGTGAGCGTGGACGGGCTCGAGCTCACCCTCCCGCTCCTGGAACCTCCCTCGGCTCGCGACGACGGCGTGTCGCCGTCTCAGCCTCCCGGCACCGGGACGGGCCGCCCGGCACCGTTGCCCGCCACCGGCGGCCTGCCGGCGCTCGCGGCGCTTGCGGTCCTCGTCATCCTCGGGACGGGCACCCTCGCTCGCCGGCGTTAGGCTCGCCGACGAGCTGCCGAGGAGAGTCCGTCGTGCCGACGTTCGACGTGTCCAGCGCCGCCCTCCACAAGGCCGAGGTCGACGCACTGGTCGTGCCGGTGTTCGCGGTCGAAGGCGACGGCGGGCTGGCACTGGGTCCTGGAGCGGCCGAACTCGCCGCGACGCTCGACATCGACCTCGCTGCGGAGCTCGAGGCGGTCGGGTTCGATCCCGCAGCGGGGAACACGACGCGGATGCCGATCCGCGCCGACATCCCGGCCTCCACCCTCATCGCCGTGGGTCTGGGAGAAGCGCCCGACGTCGATGCCGAGGCGGTTCGCCGTGCCGGGGCAGTGGTCGCTGCCGCCACGATGCGCCTGACGTCGATCGCCACGACCGTCGCCGGGGCGGTCATGGAGGCGACCGATCCCCGGCTGGCCGCGCAGGCGTTCGTCGAGGGGGTGCTCCTCGGCACGTACCAGTTCGACACCTACAAGGCCGAGTCGGAGACCTCCAGCCTCACCAACGTCCGTCTCCACGCCGCCGGTCCGGTCAAGGCCGGTGCGCTCAAGCGCGCCATCGCCTCCGGCGAGCCCATCACGGATGCGGTCGTGCTGGCTCGCGATCTCGTGAACGAGCCCTCCGGCGCGAAGCGCCCACCGGCGCTGGCCGACCGGCTCAAGGACGTGTTCAAAGGGACCGGTGTCAAGGTCAGGGTCCTCGACGAGGAGGCGCTCCAGAAGGGGGGCTACGGCGGTCTCCTCGGCGTGGGCGCCGGCTCGGACGCGCCGCCTCGGCTCGTCGAACTGACGTGGAAGCACGACAGGGCCAGGAAGCACATCGCGCTGGTCGGGAAGGGCATCACGTTCGACTCCGGGGGCCTGTCGCTGAAGACCTCCAACGGCATGCAGACCATGAAGATGGACATGGCGGGGGCGGCCAGCGTCGCCGCGGCGATCAAGGCGGCCGCGGACCTCGACCTGCGCGTGAACATCACCGGGGTGTGTGCGCTCGCGGAGAACATGCCGTCGGGGAGCGCCATCCGGCCGGGCGACGTGCTGACGATCCGGGGCGGCAAGACCGTCGAGGTGCTCAACACCGACGCCGAGGGTCGGCTCGTCCTGGCGGACGCGTTGCAGCACGCGAGCGAGAAGGCCCCCGACGCCATCGTGGACCTCGCGACATTGACCGGCGCGATCATCATGGCGCTGGGTCCCAAGATCGGCGGCCTGTACTCCACCGATGACGACCTCGCGGCGTCACTGCTGGATGCCTCCGAGCGCACCGGTGAGCCGCTGTGGCGCATGCCACTGGGACTCGAGGAGTACGGCGAGGAGCTCAAGGGCGATATCGCCGACGTCAAGAATCATGGCTGGAGCGGCGCTGGACCGACTCGGGCAGCGCTGTTCCTCCACGCGTTCGTCGGGGAGGGCATCCCGTGGGCGCACCTCGACATCGCCGGCATCGCTTGGCGCGACACCGAGGACGGCTACATCAAGAAGGGGGCGACGGGCGCCCCGGTGCGCACGCTCGTGGAGTGGTTGCGCAGTCTCTGAGCGCTCGACACGGGGCGCGTCTCGAGCCTTGATGAGGAGGGCGAGGTGGGCGAGCACGTACACGGCGGCCGGATCATCGCCCGTGTACTCCGGGCCGAGGGCATCGACGCCCTCTTCACGCTGACCGGCGGCCACATCTCGGCGATCTACGACGGCTGTGTCGCCGAAGGCATCCGCGTCGTCGACGTGCGCCACGAGCAGGCCGCGACCCACGCCGCCGACGCGTACGCACGCCTGACCCACCGCCCGGGGGTGGCCGCGGTGACCGCCGGCCCTGGGCTCACCGACGCCATCACCGGCGTGGCCAACGCCTACTACGCGGACAGCCCGGTGCTGCTGCTCGCGGGACGCAACCCGCTGTCGCTCGAGGGCATGGGGGCGCTGCAGGACGCCCCACAGATCGAGCTCCTACGGCCGGTCACCAAGCGCGCCGAGGTGGCGTTGCAGACCGACCGACTCGCCGAGATCGTCGGCTACGCCCTGCGGTCGTCGCTGTCGCCCCGCATGGGACCGACCTTCGTGGACCTACCCATGGACGTGCTCATGGTGGCCGTCGACGAGGACACGGTCGTCGCGCACGAGGGGCAGCGCTTCACCGCCCCGGCCGGCCCCGATCCCGATGCCGTCGTGCGTGCGGTTGAGCTGCTGGCCGGTGCATCGAACCCCGTCGTGCTGTCCGGATCGGGGACCTACTGGGCACGAGCCTGGAACGACTTGCGTGGCGTGGTCGAGGTCGGCGCGTTCCCGCTGTACGTGAACTCGATGAGCCGGGGCATCCTGCCCGCCGACCACCCCAACCTCCTGGCACTGACAAGACGGCACGCGCTGCGGAACGCCGACGTGATCCTCGCGCTCGGGATCGACTTCGACTTCCGCCTCGGCTACGGGCGGGGCGAGGGCTACGCGGACGACGTCGCGGTCATCCACGTGGACCCGCAGGCGGACAAGGTCGGACACAACCGCAGGGTCGAGCTCGGCGTGGTCTCCGATGTCGGGGCCTTCCTCCGGGCGCTGCTGGAACACGAGGGCAAGTTCGGCGTGACCAGCGAGCGCTCTTGGCTCGCCGAGCTGCGTGACGAGGAGGCGAGCCGACGCTCGGCACGGGCCGAGGAGGCCAGCAGCGACCAGACGCCCATCCATCCGCTGCGCTTCGCTGCCGAGGTCGCCGAGTTCGTCGACCGCGACGCGGTGCTGATCGGTGATGGTGGCGACATCGTCGCCGTCACCGCGGGCTTCACCGAGGTGAACCTGCCCGGGCACTGGATGGACCCAGGACCGTTCGGCTGCCTCGGCGTCGGCGCGCCGTTCGCGCTCACGGCACGGCTGGTCCGCCCCGATCACCAGGTCGTCGTGATCCACGGCGACGGGTCGTTCGGCTTCAACGGCTTCGAGTACGAGTCCGCCGCACGGCAGGGACTGCCGTTCCTCGGGGTCATCGGCAACGACGGGGCGTGGGGCGAGATGAAGGCGTTCCACGAGCGCGTCTACGGGCCCGAGGCCATGGTCGCACAGGATCTGTCCCAGGAGACGAGGTACGAACTCGTGGTCGAGGGGCTCGGCGGCCACGGCGAACGCGTCGAACGGCCCGACCAGCTACGGCCCGCCCTCGAACGTGCGGACACGGCGGTGCGGGACGGTGTCCCGGCCGTCGTGAACGTGATCCTCGACCGGTCGTTCCGACGCGTCTCGGCGACGGCGTACGGCGCCTAGCTCGCCTGGGCGGTGTCGGCGGACATCTCAGCCTCGGGCTCGCCCCCAGCTTGCGCGAGCTTGTCGAGGAACCGCTGGCGGTCGATGATGACGCGCCGGTGACGGATCCTGGCGACGATCGCATCGCCATCGCGCACCATGACCTGGAACTCGAGCCTGCGCCCGTGGTGACCGATCAACGTGGCCTCCGCGGTCACGCGTGCCCCGACAGGGGTCGGCCGCTCGTGCTCGATCTCGGCGAACGCCCCAACCGATGTCTGGCCCTCGGGCAGCTCGCCCGCGATCGCGTGCACGCAGGCACGCTCGGCGAGCACGAGGACGATCGGCGTCGCCAGCACCGGCACGTCGCCGGAGCCGACCACGGCCGCCGTGTGTTCGTCGAGGACCTCGAGCTCCTCGACGTCCTTCAGACCTGGATCGCACTCACCCATGACACGTTCCTCATCCCACGGGAACCGACCGAGGGTAACGCGGTTCGTGCCCGCCGTCTGCTCGTCGCCGAAACCGGTCCCGGAGGTTGGTCACCGTCGACGGAGGCTGGCACCATCCGCCTCCCGGCCGCTGTCCGCCCGGGTCACCCCCTGACCGGAGGGACCGTTGAACGTTCCCGCTGCCGTGCTCGCCGTCGTGCTCGCCGAGGCGGCCGTCGGCGGTCTCGCCATCCTCTGGGCGTCGCCGACCTGGCGTGCCGTCCGTCACGGCTACGAGATCCTGCTCGGCTCGACGCTCGCGCTGATGGCGCTGGGCGCGTGGGCGTCCCTGCGCACCCCTCTCGACAGCGTCATCGAGTCGGCCACGACCGACACCCCCGTGCAGGCCGCGACGTGGACGGGGCGTGGGTTGGCGGCGGTTGCGATCCTCGCCGGACTGTCGGCCGTGCTCCTGCTGACCCGGCAGGCGATGGCTGGCCGGATCGTGGGGATCGTGTCCGCGGTTGTCGGTGTCGTCACCCTCGTCCCCCTGGCGCTGCTGCGCACCGCCACCGACTCGCCCGGCGGGTTCCCCCAGGGACTCATCGAGCTGCTGCTCGGGGCGTTCTTCCTCGGTGCCGTGTGGGACGGACTGATCCTCGGCCACTGGTACCTGGTCGAGCGGCGTCTGTCGAAGAGCTACATGGAGTGGATGGCGCGCGTGAACATCGCCGCCGTCATCGCCGGTGCCCTGGCGGTCCTCCTCAGCGCACGCAACCCGGTGCCCTGCGCCGGCCTCACCGGCAGGGATCTGGAGCTGTGTGCGCTCACGTTCTCGCCGCTGCTGTCGATCGGGAGCACGACACTGCTGCTGGGCTTCGGTGTGGTCGCGCTCGTCGCGATCATCGCGGGGTTCAACTACAAGCTCGCCCAGGAGGGCGGTCGCTCCATCCAGGCCGCCACGGGCATGTTCTACCTCGCCGTCATCCTCGCCCCCGCCGCCGAGTTCGCCGCCAAGGTGAGGTTCTTCTAGCGAGCAGTTCCAAGCCGCGGAAGCGAAGCGACGCGGCTATCCAGAAACCCGCGCGCGGGCGGTGGTTTCCGAAGCAGCGGAAACCACCGCGTCGCGCGGGTTTCTGAGAAGCGGCCAGTGCCACCGCCGAGGCCGGGACGGTTCTACCCCAGCGTGGCGACGCCGACGCCGCCGCCGAAGGGGAGGGCCGCCCCGACGACGTCGTCGTTTTCGTCGACGAGGTCCACGAAGGCGTGGAGGCTGTCGTCGTCGAGGCCGAGGACCACCAGCAGGCCACCGGCCTTGAGCAGGCGGCGGGCGTGCTGGAGCAAGGCCGGGGTGGTCCCGTGGTAGGTGTGCAGGACGCACAGTTCGTAGCCGGCGTCGGACAGGCGCGGCAGCACCTCGAGCGGGTCGCCGGCGATCGAACGGACCTGATCGGCGACCCGAGCGTGCTCGAACGACTCGGTGGTGACCCCGTGGATCGCGTTGTCCGACTCGATGCTGGTCAGCACGCCCCGCTCCGCCATGCCTCGGAGCAACCACAAGCCGGTGACTCCGCCCGCGGTCCCGACCTCGACCACGTGTCGTGCTCCGGCGGTCGCCGCGAGCCAGGCCAGGAACGCGCCGACCTCCGGTGGCGGGGGCGAGGTCACCTCTCTCGCTCGGCTCCGCGCCGCCGCCTGCGCGTCGTTCTCCGCCGCGGCCAGGCCGCGCAGCGTCTTGAGCGCCGCGGTGTCCACCGCCACCTCCCTGCTCCGCGCTAGACGCCGTCATGCTTCCGCCGGACATGTTCAGCACACTCCAGGAACGGTAGCGGCGCGGGAGCGCCGTGCGCACGCCTCTCCGCAGGCGGAACCCACCGGACCGCCTGACCGTTCGGAGGTGAGCGGGGCGTCGGGACACGTCCGCGACCCCGTCCGTCCCGGAGCGGGCGGGGCCCGGAACGCATCCCATCGTTACGCTGGGTGGTGAGCGTGCCGCAACGCACCCCGCGACCGACCGAGGAGCAGAGCCCGTGCACCAGCCACCGTCCCACGGCCCCGCCGAGGGCGTGCTGTGGACGCTGGGCGACGGCGGACCTTCCGGCGAACGCGCGCGCGGCTCGTTGCCGTCGTGGGATCCCGATCCGGTCCCGACCTGGGACGAGATCGCGACCAAGTACGGCCCCAAGGTCTACAACATCGCGTACCGGTTGACGGGCGATCCCGACGAGGCCAAGGATCTGGCACAGGACGTCTTCGTCCGCGTGTACCGCAACCTCGACAAGTACCAGCCCGGCACCTTCGACGGCTGGCTCTACCGGATCACCAAGAACCTGTTCCTCGACAAGGTCCGCCGCCGGCGCCGCCTCCGCTTCGAGTCGCTGCCCGACGAGGAGTGGCGCCAGCCCGAGGACGAGGGGCCGGGACCCGAGGACGAGGTGCAGCGCGGAGTGCTGCGTGTCGACATCGAACACGCTCTCGCCACCCTCCCACCCGACTTCCGCACCGCGGTCGTGCTGTGCGACATCCAGGGGCTGCACTACGAGGAGATCGCCGACGCCACCGGCTGGCCGCTCGGGACCGTGCGCTCCCGCATCCACCGTGGTCGCCGGATGCTGCGCGAAGCCCTCAGCGAGGACGGAGCTCGTCGGGATGCGTGATCCCCGCCCTGGCGAGCACGAGGACGAACGGCTCTCGGCGTTCCTCGACGACGAGTTGCCCGAGGACGAGGCGCTCGACGTGACCCGCCACCTGTCCGCCTGCGGCACCTGCCTTGACGAACTGGAGGGCCTGCGTGCGGCACGTGCGGCACTCCGCGGCTTGCCACCCGTGCCGGCACCGCCCGTGCTCCTCAGCGACGTGGAAGCCGCAGCCGCGATGGCCATGCCGCGCGCGCAGGGCCGCATCCGCATCGGCCTCCTCGCGCTCGCGATGGCCGGGCTGGTCGGCGGGGCGGCGTACGTCGCCGGCGGGCAGAGCGAGGGACGGCAGGTCGTGCCACCTATCGACCTCTTCGTGGTCGATCACTCGGTCCGGGTCGGCAACGGCCCCATGGTGACGACGGTGAACCTGGGCACCACCGCCCCGTGAAGCCGGCAGGGCTCGGGCTGGTCGTCTTCGCCTCCCTCTGGGTCGGCGCGCTACCGGCAACCGCCGTCCAGGCCGACCCGGAGACGGCGGGCTGGATGCAGATCCTCGACCGAGCGCTCGAGGCAACCCACACGGTCTCGTTCGAGGGTCGCGTCGTCATCGTCTCGTTCGACGAGCACGGTCCCAGCATCGCTGAACTCGACGTCGCTCAGGACCCGGGCGGCGAGCTGCGGGTCGGCAGCGGCGAGACCTGGATGGTGGCACGGCTCGACACCGAGGCGGTGCTCCTCCGAGCTGGTTCGCTCCTGCGCCTGAGCCGCTCCGACGAGACCGGCTTCGATCCCGAACGGGTGGTCGACAAGTACGCCGTCGAGGTGGGTGAGCTCACCGGCCTGGACACCGGCCCAGCGACCGTGCTGCAGCTGCGTGAGCGGCGAGGCGATCTCGTGCGGGAGCGGCTGTACGTCGACGAGAACACCGGGCTGGTCGTCCGGCGTGAGACCCTGCACGCCGACGGGACACCACAGCGCCTGGTCGCCTTCACCGACCTGCGTACCCGCATCCGCCGCTTCGAGACGATGCCGGGCGAGGAGGAGCAGGTCCGGGGCGTCTCACAGCGCATCAGTGGTGAGGGCATCGACATCCTCGGCGATGTGGGTTGGGTCGCACCTCACGTGCTGCCGGGCGACTACCGCCTCCAGGCCGCCTACGCGCTGCCCGAGTCGGAGGGCAGTTCACTCCACCTCGTCTACGGCGACGGCCTGTACACGATCAGCATCTACCAGCAACACGGCACGCTCCAGGCTGATGCGCTCGATGGCGCCGTCGCGGATGCCAGCGAGGGTATGCACCACTACACGTGGCCCGGCGCCGAGCCGACGCGGTTGGTCTGGTCGGGTGACGAGCGGACGTTCACGGCGGTGACCGATGCTCCCACTGAGCACGTCGCCGCCGCCGTCGAGGTGTTCCCTCACGAGTCACCTCCGTCGCTGCCGCGGCGTATGGTGCGCGGGCTGCGGCGAGTCGCCGACATGCTGTGGCCGTTCGCGTGACCCCGAGCAGCGGCCATCCGAGGTGGTGATGGAACCGGACGAACGCCCCGATGGGGCCACCGTGACCTCCGCACCGTCCGTCGACGTGGAGACGTCCGGCGGTTCGCAGCCAGGACAGGTCCTGCCGCCGACGCCCTCGTGGCCGCAGCCGCCACCATCGACGTGGGGTGCTCACCTCGGTGGCCCTGGCTCGCCCGTGGGGTCCGTGCGTCCCCCGGACACGATCGGGACGCACGAGACACCCACCGTGGACCGCGGACCGGTCCGGCGTGCAGTCTCGCCGGCGCTCGTCGGTGCGCTCGTCGGAGCGGTGCTCGGCACCGCCGGCACCCTGGCCGTCGTGCGTACGACGCCGGCGTACCAGGGCGGACCGACGGTCACGTCCCCGGTCGTCGAGGCGGTGGGCGAGGGAGGACTGAACGTCGTGCAGGCGGTCGCTCGTGCGGTCGCCCCGAGCGTCGTTCGCGTCGACATCGTCGAGCGTCGTCGCGACCCCGCTGACCCAGCGAGCACCCTCGAGGCCGAGGTCGGCAACGGCTCGGGGGTCATCTACCGCTCGGACGGCTTCATCATCACGAACAACCACGTCGTCATCGGGGGTGACCGGCTGCGGGTCCGGCTGTCGTCCGGCGAACGCCTCGATGCCCGGGTCGTCGGCACCGACCCGGTCAACGACCTCGCCGTCCTCAAGGTCGACCGGACCGGCCTGCCCGCGATCACCGTGCGCCAGGAGCTACCCGTCGAGGTCGGGGAGGTGGCCGTGGCGATCGGCAGCCCGTTCGGTCTGGACACCACGGTCACGGCGGGTGTCGTCAGCGCGACCAACCGCACCATCGACGTTCCCGATCCGGCGAGCGGACGACCGCTCGTCATCCCCAACGTGCTGCAGACCGACGCGGCGATCAACCCGGGGAACTCCGGCGGGGCGCTGGTCGACGCGTCCGGACGTCTCATCGGGATCAACACCGCCATCTTCTCGGCGACCGGCGGCAACGAAGGGGTCGGGTTCGCCATCGCGGCAGCCGAGGCGATCGCCGTCGCCGATGAGCTGATCGAGCACGGGTTCGTGGAGCACGCGCTCCTCGGCGTCACCGGCGTCGACCTGACCCCCTCGGTGGCGGAGGAACTCGGCCTCGAGGTGGACGGCGGGGCGGTGGTGGACGCGGTCGAGCCCGGGAGCGGGGCGGCGGAGGCGGGACTGCAACCGGATGACATCATCATCGCCGTGGACGGCGAACCACTACGGTCGATGACCCAGCTCGTGGTGGTGATCCGCCAACACCGCGTGGGGGACGTGCTGGAGCTGACGATCGTCCGCGACGGTCGTCGGGAGCGGGTGGAGGTCGAGCTCGGGGAGCGGCCGCGCTGACCCACGCCGCTACCCTCGCGGTCCGTCGATCGCAGGTGCGGGCGTGGGCAACCTGGGTTTCCAGGAGCTGTTGATCATCGCCTTCATCGCCTTGCTCGTCTTCGGTCCGGACAAGCTGCCCGAGCTAGCGCGCAACGCCGGGAAGGCGGTCGCGCGGTTCCGCAAGGAGACCGCGCGCAGCGTCGAGGAGCTGAAGAAGGCGGCCGACCTCGAGGACCTCGACCGTGAGCTCAAGTCACTGAAACGAGACCTGCGCGAGGTGCGCTCGTCCGTCGGGCGCGCGGTCACGGCCGACCCAACGGCGAAGCCGCGCCCCGCCGACGCCCCGCCCCCGACCGACCCCGAGGCGACGTAGTGGCGCGGATACCACGGTCCGGTGTCGCACTCGCGCTCACCACGATCGCGGCCTCGGCATCGGCGCTGTGGAGCAAGCGCGCCCACGACCTGGACCGTGAGGTGAGCCGCCGGCTCGCCGCCCCTCGTGGTCACCGCGCCGACCTCGCGGCCGGCGCCATCACCGACATCGGGTCCGTCTTCGCCGTCACCGGGTCCGCCGCCGTCCTCGCCGCTTCGGGACGGCGCGAAGCCGCGCTCGAGGTGTTCGGGGCGGGCATGACGGGTTGGACGCTCGCGCAGGCGCTCAAGCCGCTCGCGCGACGCCCACGCCCCTACACGGCCGACGGGATCCACCGGCTGGTCGCCGAGCCCGCTGGCCTGTCGTGGCCCAGCGGTCACCCCGCCGTGGCCGCCGCCGTCGCGACCGCGCTGGCGTCGCACCTGACACCCGCTGGCCGGGCCGTGGGAGCAGCGGTGAGCACGACCGTCGCGTACAGCCGCGTGTACGTCGGCGTGCACTACGTCGGCGACGTGCTCGCGGGGCTGGGACTGGGTGTCCTCAGCGGGATCGTGTGGGGCTGGACCGGACCGGTGCGTCGCCGCTACCTGCGGTGGCCCGGCGCCCGCAGCGCCTGAACCGGCAGGCCGGCGTTCAGGACACCGCCAGAGGCAGCTTCTTGCCCACCACGGATCGCGCCTTGGCCGCCAACTGCTCGGCGACGCGTCGTAGTGCTTGCGCCGCCGGGACGTCGGGATCGGACGCCACGAGCGGGATCCCGCTGTCGCTCGCCTCGCGCAGGCGTGGATCGATGGGGATCCGTCCGAGCAGATCGGTGCCGAGCTCCTCGGCCAACGCGGCCCCACCGCCGGACCCGAACAACTCGTGGGTGCTGCCGCAGTCGGGGCAGGTGAACCCCGCCATGTTCTCGATGACCCCCGTCACGCTCATCCCCGTCTGCTCGGTGGCGCGCCCCGCTCGCAGCGCCACCTTCTGGGCCGCCTCCTGCGGGGTGGTCACGACCACCATGTCGGCGTCCGGCAGCATCTGTGCCAGCGAGATCGCGATGTCGCCGGTCCCGGGTGGCAGGTCGCACACGAGGAAGTCGAGGTCGCCCCAGTAGACGTCGCCGAGGAACTGCTGCAGGGCGCGGTGCAGCATCGGGCCGCGCCACAGGATCGACCGATCCGGGTCGGTGAAGAACCCGATCGAGATGACCTTGCAGCCATGCGCGTCGTGGGGGAGGACCCGCTTGACGGGGTTGCCCTGCTCGTCCATGCCGTCGAACACGCGCGGCGAACCGGCGGCACCCATCATGCGAGGGATCGAGTAGCCCCAGATGTCGGCGTCGAGGACCCCGACCGCGAAGCCCTGCTGCGCCAGGGCGACGGCGAGGTTCACCGTCACCGACGACTTGCCCACGCCGCCCTTGCCGGACGCGACGGCGATGATGCGGGTGTCGCTGTCAGCACGAGCGAAGGGGTTGTCGGGGGCAGCCGGGGCGCCGGCATCTCGACGCAGTGACTGCGACAGGTCCTGACGCTCCTGCTCGGTCATCGAGCCGAAGCTGATGCGCACCCCCTCGACGCCCTCGATCGTCGAGACGGCCGCGGTCACGTCGCTCTGGATGCGATCCTTGAGGGGGCAGCCCGGAACGGTGAGCTTGACCGCGACCGCGACGATGCCATCGGAGATGACGATGTCGTCGACCATGCCGAGGTCCGTGATGGGCTTGCCGATCTCGGGATCGTCGACGGTCGCCAGAGCTTCGAGGACCTGATCCTTGGTGGGCACGGTGGGCTCCGGAGACAACGGGGGACGCATGGACGGTCGGTTCAGTACCCGACGTGCCGAGGGTACAGGGGCCGTCCCAACCGTCGCGAAACGCGTCAGCGGAGCCGTGAGGCGCGGTGCATAGCCGCCTGTAGACGCGCCCGCAGGACCTCCTCATCGAACGGCTTCGTGAGGTAGTCATCGACGCCGGCGAGCAGTCCCTCGACCTCGACCTCGGGATCGACGACGCCGGTCAGCATCAGCACCGCGATACCGGAGGTGACCTCGTCCGCGCGGAGCAACCGGGTCACCTCGATGCCGTCGATGTCCGGGAGCCGGTAGTCGAGGATTATGGCGTCGGGGTTCTCGGACCTGGCGAGCGTCACGGCCGACTCGCCGTCCTCGGCCTGGAGCACGACGTGGTCGTCCATCAGCAGCGTCGTGACCAGCTCGCGGAGGGAGGGGTCGTCGTCCACGACGAGGACCGTCCACTTCGTCCCAGCCGGGGGTCGCTTGCGGGGTGCTGGTGAGGACTCGCCCGTCCGTGCCGACGCGGCCGTGTCGCTGGTCTCGGAACCCGGTGTGCTACCGGGCTCGACCTTCGGCCCGAAGTCACGTGCCACGGTCACGGTCAGCTCGCCCGGGAGCTGGCCCGGTGCCGGCTGGTCGCCGCTGCCGTCGCCGACCTGCTGATCCTCGGGCGTGATCCGCAGGACCTCCTCGAGGGTGGTCAGCCCGTTGTAGGCCTTCAGCAGCGCGTCCTGACGCAGCGTCCGCTGTCCCCGGTCACGGGCGTACTGGCCGACGGCGGTCTCGGTCCCGTCCTCGACGATCAGGTCGCGGAGGCGGGTGTCGACGGGCAGCATCTCGTACACCCCGAGACGGCCGCGGTACCCCGATCCGTCGCACAGCTGACAGCCGGCGCCGCGCATGAGCGTGCGTCCGCTGAGCTCGGCACGGTCGAGTCCCAGGTGGCGCAGCGTGCGCTCGTCGGGCTCGTACGGCTCCTTGCAGTGATCGCACACCACCCGCACGAGGCGCTGGGCGATGACCAGGATGACCGAGGACGCGATCATGAACCGCTCCACGCCGAGGTCGTGCAGGCGCACGATGGTCGAGGGAGCGTTGTTCGTGTGGAGCGTGGACAGGACGAGGTGGCCGGTGAACGACGCCTCCATGGCCAGCTCGGCCGTCTCCTGGTCGCGGATCTCGCCGACCATCACCACGTCGGGATCCTGGCGTAGCACGGTCCGCAACCCGCGCGCGAACGTCAGGCCGATCTTGGGGTTCACCTGCGTCTGGTTGACGCCCTGGAGCTGGTACTCGATCGGGTCCTCGAGGGTGATGACGTTGCGGACGGGATCGGTCAGCTCGGTCAGCCCGGCGTAGAGCGTCGTGGTCTTGCCGGAGCCCGTCGGTCCGGTGAGCAGGACCAACCCCTGGGGACGGGCGAGCGCCGACTCGAACAGTTCGCGCGAGTCCGATGCCAGGCCGAGGTCATCGATGGAGAGGCGCTCCTCGCCCTTGCGCAGCAGCCGCAACACGATGGTCTCGCCGTGCAGCGTCGGCATCGTCGAGACACGCAGGTCGACCTCGGTGTCCTCGACCCGGATGGCCGAGCGCCCGTCCTGGGGCAACCGACGCTCGGCGATGTCGAGGTTGGCGGTGATCTTGATGCGCGACAGCAGCGCGGGCCCGAGGCCGCGTGGGATGTCCATCTTCTCGCGCAGCAGCCCGTCGATCCGGTAGCGGACCCGGACGCCGTCACGTTCGGGTTCGATGTGGACGTCGCTGGCGCGGGTGCGAACCGCGTCGGCGAGGATGGCGTTGGCCAGGCGCACGATCGGCTGGGCTCCTGCCGTGGCGGAGACGGCGGACAGGTCCTCGAGGTTGGTCTCCTCGATGGCCGCGACGTCCTCGTGTCCGCCGAGCGAGTCGACGATGTCCAGCGCCGCCTGGTCGGTCCCGAACGCGCGGCGGATGGCGTCGATCAACTCGCTCTCGGGCGCGACGACCGGGCGGACCGCACGCATCGCGGAGGTCAAGCGGATGTCATCGAGCGCGACCACGTTGGTGGGATCGCTCATCGCCACCACGAGGACGTCGAGATCCTCGATGCGCAGAGGCAGAACCTGATGGCGTTCCGCGAGCTTGCGCGGGACCCGCTGGAGGGCGGCGGGCTCCGGTCCCTGCGCCGTCAGGTCGACCGTGTCGTAGCCGAGCTGGGTCGCCAGCGCGTGAGCGATGTCATCCTCGGTCGCCAGCGCCAGCGAGACGATGACCGTGCCCAGCCTGGCCCGTCGGCCGTCCCCTCGCTGGGCCTCGAGCGCCTCGATGAGCTGGGACTTGGAGATGACCCCGGCCTCCACGAGGATCTCGCCGATGCGGCGGCGGGCCTGGTCGTCGGTACGCGCCACGCTGTACACGCTCCTCCGTTGCACCGAGTCTAATGGGAGGCCAGTCCTCCTACTCCGGGACCTCCTCAGGGGCCCTGGCGGGTCCGTTACGCTCACGCGCCTCCCCGGCCGGAGATCACGTTGCGCCACCCTCTCCTGTTCGTCGGCCTGCTCGTAGTGGGCTTGAGCGCCTGTCAGCTGCGCGTGGCCGTGGACGTGGCCGTCGAGGCGGATGGCTCGGGCGCGTTCGAACTCGCCGTCGCACTCGACGAGGAACTCAGCCGGCTGCTGGAGGACGCCGATGTCGACGTGCTGACCGATCTGGACCAGGTGCGTGCAGCAGTGCCGGAGTGGTCGGTGACGGTGGACGAAGCGACCGACGGACTCGCCGTGGCGTTCAGCACCACGTTCGAGGATCCCGAGGGTCTGGCCACACGCACCGATGGCCTCCACGACGCGCTCGACGAGGTCGACGGCCGCATCTTCCGCGATCTCGCGCTCGTGCTCGAGGGCGACCGGTTGCGCTTCACGGGACAGGTCGGCGTGCTGCCTCCGGAGGTTCCGGGTGCGACCGGCACGGGCGTCTCGTTCGACGCTGACGACCTGCGCCGGCTCCTCGAGGAACGAGGCGAGGAGTTCGTCCGCTACGACGTGCGCCTCGATCTACCCCACGAACCCGAACGTCACGACGGGGACGAGGTCGAGGACACCAGCGTGGTCTGGCACGCCCCGATCGGCGAACTGCGCGCGATCAACGCCGAGACCTCGGTGGGGAGCGCTCGCCAACGGTGGCGCGCGATCGGTGTCGCCACGCTCGCGGCGGTCGTTGCCGCCGTGGTCGTCGTCGTGATCCGGCTGCGCGGTCGGCGAGGCCGACGTCGCACGTAGCCCTCAGCGGGCTAGCGGGGACAGAGCGACCAGCACGCAGCTGTTGCGCCAGCGCTCGAGGGCACCGTCGCCGTCGGGGAGGTTCAGGCGGGTACCCATCCCCAGCGTCGCGATGCGGTCGAACTCGTCGCTGTGGTTGTCGATCACCTCGACGTCGGCGTCGGCGACGGCGACGGTGGCCTGGAGATCCTTCGACTTCACGTGGACCTCGACCTGGTCGGCGTGCTCGATGTCGTCGAGGATCTGCTCGCTGGGGCCGCTCAGCACGTAGATGCGGCCGCCGTCGAGGACGTACCACGCAGGCTTGCCGACGACGCGCCCGTCCGGCTGGGGGATCCGGAGCCAGATGATGGCGCCCCTCTTCAGCGCATCCTGCATCGCCTCGTCGAGGACCCCGAGAGCGGACGCCGACTCGGGCGCGTCCACGAAGACGGGGATGCGCCCCGCCTCGGCGCCGTCGATCAGGAACACGAGGGTGTGTTCGTCAGCCGAACCGAGCTTGATGTCCTCGCGGATCAGACCGTCGAACCGGTCCTCGAACATCTCCCCCCGGAGCTCGATGAAGCGGTAGGGGCGCTCCCAGATCACCACGTCATCGGGATCCAGGAGCAGCAGCGCCTCCTCGTACGTGCCCTGCGCCCCCTGGTAGACGCGCTGGACCCGGAAGGGCCGGGCGGTCGCCGGGAGTTCGCCGTACACGCGAAGCGCCGGATCCGCGATGCCCGACTCGGCGAAGCTCGCCTCGTCGAAGGCCATCGCGGAGAGCAGCTTGACGCGCGCCATCGGCAGCTCCGGAGATGTGGTGACGGAGCCGGGAGTATAGGGAACCGTGCACCCCCGGCCCGGTTCCGGTGGGTCGGGGGTGCGGCTGTTCCGCCGGCTCACGAAGTGTGAATGTCAAGGATCGCGAGCGCAGCGGGCCGTCCCCCTCTGTCAAGGAAAGGTCCGTATCGCTCGTGGTGAAGTCGTTGTGGTCGGGGGTGCGGACTCTCGATCCCTCACCGGCGCTGAGGTGGTCGGGTCAGGGGGGTGGTCGTTCGAAGTGGGTTCCGTCGGGCCTTCGGAAGGTGGTGGATCCGTCGGCGTTGCCGTTGGCGTGTGCTGACGCTGCTGGTCGCGGACGGGCTTTGCGACTTCCACCGGATCCGGTGGTTTCGGTCTGAAACCACCGGTTCCGGTGGAAGTCAGGAAGACGCGTCGCTATCGCGAAGGTGGGGCCGTGGGCGGCCGCAGCGGCGGCAGCGGCCGCCGTCGCGGGCGTAGACGGCGCGGCGGATGGGGTCGGGCCAGACCTTGGTGGCTCGGCCGATGTCGAGGACCTGGCTGCGGCCTTTGGTGATCACGCGGCAGATGCGGGCGTCGCACAGGATGCGGCGGGCGGTCTCGGCGGGGAGGGGTTCGCCTTGGAAGGTGACCGCGCCGGCGTGCTCGCGCATGGTCAGGTCGTCGATGTCGTGGCCTTGGGTGATCCAGTCGAGGTCGACGATGAGCATCGCCAGGGTGTCCAGGCCTCGGGACTGGGGCAGCCCCGCGCCGCCGAGGGCGGCGTCGAGGAGCTGGCCCAGCGCGTCGTGCATGCGCTGGGGGAAGCTGCGCCGCAGCTCCTCGGGTACGTCGGGGCCGTCGGGGGCGAGGAAGGGTTCGGCCCCGGCCAGCAGCTTGTTGGCCAGCTCGGGGGTGAGCAGCCCTTGGCACGTGCTGGCGTTGGTGGTCGCGGACGGGCTTTGCGACTTCCGGTGGAAGTCTGAGAAGCCCGTCGCCACTGCGAAGGTTGGGACGATGAGCGTGGGCGGTCTGCTCGGGGGTGTGCTCGCGCGCGTAGGCGACCAGCTCGTCGACCAGCGCGGCTTCCTGCTCGTCTTCGACGGTGCCCGCGGCGCGGCCGATGACGCGGACGTGGTCGGGGGAGATCTCGCCCGCCTCGGCCGCCTCGGCGACCGGCTCGTGAGCCTCGACCGTCTTGGCGACGGCGGCGTCCTTGGCGGCGACGTCACCGTCGACCCCCAGCTGGCCCGACAGCCACTTGCTGTGCCGCTCCGCCCCGCTGGAGTTGCGGGTCTCGGTCGCGGCGATCCAGCGTGCCCGGACGGTGGCGAGCTTGTTGGACAGGGCTTGGATCTGCTTCAGGCCGGCCGGCAGCTCGTCGGGGTGGACCAGCGACGGGTCGGTGGCGGCGAGCGCGTCGATGGCGTCGTGGGCGCGGGGGAAGTCGGGCGCCGGTGTGGCGGTGTCGGAGGCGGGTCCGTAGGCCCGCATCGTGTCGGTGGTTGCCATCCCGGTCGCAGTCTCCCAGCCGCGAGGGAACTAATGTACCGAACATCTATTTGCTTGTCAAGCGGATCGGGCGAAGAAGTTGTGGGAACCCGCGCGGTGTGACGCGCCTGGTCTCCGCCACGACGCCCCGCGATGCCGAGGCGGGACGCACCGGCATGCACCCCTAGGCGGTCAACCGTCAGGTCAGGGCGTGACGTGGATCCCGTGCTCGACGAGGAAGTCGAGCAGCCCCTCGGTCGTGCCGGCGGTCACCAGCTCCGCCCGACTCATCCACGCAACGTCTTCCGCATCGTCGCCAGCGTGCAGTTCGCCACCGCGCACGTCGACGAGGTAATCGTGGATCAGGTACTCACCCTCTCCGAACGGACGTCGCAGCGTCCCGACCAGCCGGACCACCTCCACGACGAGGCCGGTCTCCTCTCGGACCTCGCGCACGACGCACGTGGGCGGATCCTCGCCCGGCTGGACCCGACCACCGGGGAGTGACCAACGGCCCCGTGCTGGCGGGTTCCCGCGCCGCACCACCAGCAGCCGAGCGTGCTGGTCCAGCGCGATCGCGCCCGCAGCTTCGACGAGGTCGCTCATTTGGGCGACAGGCTACGGTCGATGCGAGCCTCACCGGGAGTGTCACGTGAGCGTCGAACTCGATCAGCTGCGCGCGACCGCTCGGGACTTCTGCGACCGCGAGATCCGACCCACCGCGCGCGACCGTGATCGGGACGAGTCCTTCCCGGCGGAGCTCGTCCAGAAGATGGCTGAGGTCGGCTTCCTCGGGGCGGCACTCCCCGAAGAGTTCGGAGGGATGGGCCTCGATGCGCACGGCTACGCCGTCATCATCGAGGAACTCGGAGCGGCGGATTCGTCGATCCGCTCGATGGTCTCGGTCAACCTCGGCCTGGTCGGCATGAGCATCCTGCGGTGGGGCACCGACGAGCAGAAGCAGCGGTGGCTGCCCGGGCTGTGCGAGGGCCGGCTCGGGGCGTTCGCCCTGACCGAGCCGGCGGCAGGGAGCAACCCCAGCCAGATGGTCACCCGCGCCGCGCGCGAGAGCGAAGGTTGGCTGTTGAACGGATCGAAGATCTTCATCACCAACGGGTCCCTGGGCGCCGTCACCAAGGTGTTCGCGCGAGCCTTCGACAGCGACACCGACCTCGGCATCACCTGCTTCCTGGTCCCCCAGGACAGCGACGGGTACTCGGGGAGTCAGATCCACGGCAAGCTCGGACTGCGCGCCGGCGACACCGCCGAGATCGTGCTCCAAGACGTACGCGTCGGTGACGACGCGGTCCTGGGCGAGGTCGGCGGGGGGATGAAGGTGGCGCTCTCCGCGCTCGACAACGGCCGCTTCTCGCTCGCCGCCGGCTGCGTGGGGCTGGCGCGAGAGGCGCTCGAGGTGAGCCTGCGGTACGCGGGGGAGCGCGAGCAGTTCGGCAAGCCGATCGCTGGACATCAGCTCGTCCAGGAGCTGCTCGCCGCGATGCACGTCGATCTGCAGGCAGCGCGCGCGCTGGTCGAGAAGGTCGCCGTGAAGAAGGCGGCGGGCGAGCGCTTCACGCTCGAGGTCTCGACCGCGAAGCTGTTCGCGACGGAGGCCGCCGTCCGCTGCGCCGACCGAGCCGTGCAGGTGCACGGCGGCTACGGCTACATCGACGAGTACCCCGTCCAGCGACTGCTGCGCGACGCACGCGTGACGACGTTGTACGAGGGCACGTCACAGATCCAGCACCTCATCATCGGCCGTCACCTCACCGGCCTATCGGCCTTCTGAGGGCCGCGACTGCGGGTGCGGTGCGATCGCGGCGCGCCAGCCTCGATGTGAGCCCTCGTCGGGGGACGGTGGGTAACGTTCCCGCCCCGCCGACCCTGCGGAGCGAGCGTGCCGGGCTACGACCTGCACAGTCACACGACGTACAGCGACGGGACGACGACGCCCGAGCACAACCTGGACCTGGCCGTCGAGCTCGGCCTCGAGGGGTTGGGTGTGACCGATCACGACACCGCGGCGCACATCGCCCCGTTCGAGGAGCTCGCCCGGGACCGCGACATCGAGATCGTGCCGGGGACGGAGTTCTCCGCCGAACTGGGTGAACGCTCGGTCCACGTCCTCGGCTACTGGTTCGACCCGGAGAACGAGGCGCTCGCCCGGGAGATGGACCGCGTCCGCAACGAGCGCGAGCGCCGGGCCGAGGAGATCGTCGCCAGGTTCAACGCGCTCGGGATCGGCATCACGTACGAGCGCGTGTCCGAGCTCGCGGGCAACGCGCCGATGGGGCGCCCGCACATCGCTCGCGCCGTGGTCGAGCTGGGCGCAGCCGAGGACACCACCGACGTGTTCGACCGCTGGCTCGCCGACGGCGGACCCGCGTACGTGCCCAAGTACGCCGTTGATCCGGTGCGAGCGGTGAAGCTGGTGACCGGGGCGGGAGGCGTCGCGGTCGTGGCCCATCCGGGACTCTACGGCGGCCAGGAGGGCGGCCTCGACGCCGACACGATCGAAGCGATGGCCGGTGCCGGCATGGCCGGGATCGAAGCCGACCACCCCGATCACCCCCCGGAGGTGGCGGCCCGCTACCGCGACCTGGCACGTGCCCTTCGACTCGTGGTGACCGCGGGATCGGACTTCCACGGAGCCAACAAGGACCTGCCACTGGGAGCGGCGACCACGGCGCGCGAGGACGTCGAGCGGCTCCGAGCATGTCGTTCCTGACGCCAGCAGTGGGCTGTGGCTGCTCGTACCGACGGTAACGGTGGCCCTTCGAACAGGGTCCACAAGTAGGTACGCTGGCGGACGGGTACGCAGGCGGCATCGCGCGGCAGCTGCCGACAGGATGCCACCAGTCCCGCGCGCCCGGCAGACGGAGTCGGGTCCAACCCCCCAGGAGGCGAGGCACGTGAGCCAGCCGGTCCAGAAGGCCCAGAAGATCGTCCCGGTCCCCGCTCTGCACTTCACGAGCGGCCCACTCGCAGGGCAGGTGATCCGCCTCGACCAGGACGAAGCGACGCTCGGCCGCCGCGAGGACAACCCCTACATCGTCCCCGACCCGCGCGTCTCCCGCGTCCACGCCAAGATCACCAAGGAAGCCGGCTCGATCATCGTGACCGACCTCGGTTCCAGCGGGGGCACGAAGGTCAACGGCGAGGAGACCACCGGCCCGCACGTCGTCAACCACGGCGACAAGGTCTCGTTCGGCCCCGTCGAGTGCGTCTTCGAGGATCCCGCGGCCGCGTCCGTGCCCGAGGACGAGACCCAGGTGCTCGAGATCCCCAAGATCGAGACCGGCCCGCACCTGTCGCCTCGCCAGCAGCAGGTCCTCGAGCTCATGGCCGAGGGGATGACCAACAGCGAGATCGGCGACCAGCTCGGTGTGACGGAGCGGACCGTCAAGGCCTACGCGCAGGAGCTGTACGACAAGCTCGGAGTCCGCAACCGCGCCGGTGCCGTCGCCGAGGCTGCCAAGCACGGGATGCTGCCCAACATCGGGTGAGGATCTCCTGCTTCCCCGACACGAGGAAGTTCGCTGGATCTGGATGGGGGGCTGCTCGCCCGCGCGTTCGTGACCCTCGTGGTCATCATGGACCCGCTCGGCAACGTTCCCGTGTTCCTCGCGCTCACGAGAGGTGAGGAGCGCCGACGCCGACGCCGCACCGCGCTGAACGCGGTCGTCGCTGCCACCGTCATCGTCTACCTGTTCGCGTTCTTCGGTACCGAGATCCTCCGCCTGCTGTCCATCGGGCTCCCCGCGTTGCAGGCGGCCGGCGGGATCATGCTGTTCCTCGTGGCCGTGGAGATGCTGCGGGGCGACATCCTCGTGCCCGACAAAGCTGAGGGCGTCAACGTCGCGATCGTGCCGCTCGGGACCCCGATGGTGGCCGGTCCCGGGGCGATCGCGGCGGCGATGGTCTTCATGACGGGCGAGGGTGGCGGGGCGCTGGCGTCGCGTCAGCTGACGGTGGCGCTGGCGATCGCCGCGGCACTGGCGGTGGTCTACGTCGCCCTCCGGTACTCGGTGTTCCTCGAGAACCTGCTGAAGGACAACGGCATCCACCTGATCACCCGGGTCATGGGGATGCTGCTGACCGCGATCTCGATCGAACTCGTCGCGCAGGCGATCATCGCGTACGTGCGGACGGCCTGAGCCGTCCGTCCGATCCCGGCGGTGTCCGGGGCGCTGGGTACGCTGCCGGACCGACCGGGAAGGGCTGTGGTGTCCGAGCTGAACGAGGTCCTCGCCGAGGGCTACGGCTTCGACGACGACGCGGTCATCCTGGGCCGACCCCTCGCACCGGACCTGGAGGGGACCCTCAACGACCACTACGTCCAGGCCCCCCTCCGGCACCTCAACAAGCACGGCCTGATCGCGGGTGCCACCGGGACCGGCAAGACCAAGACCCTGCAGGTGTTCGCCGAACAGCTCTCACGCGCGGGTGTGCCGGTCTTCCTCGCCGACCTCAAAGGCGACCTGACCGGCCTCGCCACGCCCAGCCCAGGTGCCGGCCCCATCGACGAGCGCATGGACGGCATGGACCTGCCGTGGCAGCCGGAGGCGTTCCCGGTCGAGCTGCTGTCGCTGTCGGGCGAGCTCGGCACCCCGTTGCGGGTCCCGGTCAGCTCGTTCGGCCCGCTCCTGTTGTCGAAGATCATGGACTGCAACGCCACCCAGGAGTCCGTCCTGCAGGTGCTGTTCCGCTTCGCCGACGAAGCCGGTCTGGCCCTGCTCGACCTCGAGGATCTCATCGCTCTGCTCCGCCACGCGCTCTCGGATGAGGGCGCCGAGATCGAGGAGCAGTACGGGGCGATGGCGACCTCGACCCTCAACGTGCTGCTGCGGCGTTCACTCGAACTCGACGACCAGGGCGCCGAGGCCTTCTTCGGCGAGCCCGAGTTCGACGTCGAGGACCTGCTCCGGTCGCGGGACGGCAAGGGCGCCATCTCGGTGATGAACCTCACCGACATGCAGAGCCAGCCACGGGTCTTCTCGACCTTCATGATGTGGTTACTCGCCGAGATCTACGAGACCTTCCCCGAGGTCGGTGATCAGGACCGCCCGCGCCTCGTCTTCTTCTTCGACGAGGCGCACCTGCTCTTCGAGGGCGCGAGCAAGGCCCTCCAGGAGGCGATCGAGCTCACCGTGCGGATGATCCGCTCGAAGGGGGTCGGCGTCTTCTTCGTGACCCAGAACCCCACGGACCTCCCTGATGAGGTGCTGGCGCAGCTCGGGAACCGCGTCCAGCACGCGCTGCGAGCGTTCACGCCACAGGACCAGAAGGCGCTCAAGGCGACCGCGGCCACGTTCCCGGTCTCGGAGCACTACGACGTGCGCGAGACACTCACGGCGCTCGGGACGGGTGAGGCGCTCGTGACCGTCCTGGGGCCCAGCGGTGCCCCGACGCCGACGGTGCCGACACGCGTGGTCGCTCCCGTCTCGCAGATGGAACCGGCGACCGAGACGCTCGTAGGGACCTTGATCGCCGCCTCCGATCTCAAGGGCAGGTACAGCGAGGAGGTCGACCGCGAGTCCGCGCACGAGCTGCTCGCCGCCCGAGCCGAGGCACGCGCGAAGGCGGCGGAGGAGGCCAGCAGGACCGACGAGGAGCAGGATGTGGTCGAACGGCGGCGAGAGGACGCCGAACGGAGCGCTGGTGGCGGTGCTGGACGTGGCCGGGAGTCGGCCGGCGAGCGGTTCGTGAAGAGCGCCGCCAGCTCGATCGGCCGGGAGGTCGGCCGTTCGCTCATCCGCGGCCTACTCGGCAACCTGAGACGTTGACGACCCGATCGGGGAACCGTGTGACCGCCAGAGTGATCGCCTTCGCCAACCAGAAGGGTGGTGTCGGCAAGACGACCTCGGCGCTGACCGTCGCCGCCGCGATGGCCGAGCTCGACCGCGCCGTGCTCGTGATCGACCTCGATCCGCAGGCGTGCCTGACGTTCTCGCTGGGCTACGACCCCGATTCCGTGCAGCCATCGCTGCACGACACCGTCGTCGGGCGCGCCCCGCTGGTCGAGACCATCGTGCAGCACCGCGAGGTCGACCTCGCCCCGTCGAACATCGACCTCGCCGGGGCGGAGGTGACGCTGCTCAGCCGGACGGGGCGGGAGTACCTGATGCGTGGCGAGCTGGCCGAGCTCCTCGACAGCTACGACCGCATCATCATCGACTGTCCGCCGTCGTTGGGTGTGTTGACGATCAACGGGCTGACGGCCGCGGACGAGGTCGTGATCCCGGTGCAGTGCGAGACGCTGTCTCACCGCGGGGTGGCGCAGCTGCTCGAGACGATCCAGGACGTCAAGCGGCTCACCAACCGCACCCTCGAGACACGGGGCATCATCGCGACCCTCTTCGATCCGCGTACGAACCACAGCCGTGACGTGCTCCGCGACCTGCTGGCGCGCTACGGCCTGCCGCTCATCGGTCCGCCGGTGCGCAAGTCGATCCGCTTCGCCGAGGCGCCGACCGAGGGGGCCAGCGTGCTGCGGCTCTCGGGTTCGATCCCCGGAGCGGCTGCCTACCGAGCGATCGCGCGCGAGCTGCTGGGTCTGCCCGTCCCGCCCGGGCTGTACGAGGACGCCGGATGGGACGACGAGCGCCGCGACGACGTGCTCGGAACCGAGGAGGAGGTCTCGGGGGGATCGACGACCGATACGCAGGGTTCCGACGAGGAGGAGCTCGTCGTGCGCGATCTCGACGTGGAGGCCGAGCGTGCCCGCACGTGACCCGCGGTTCGATCGGGTCTCTCGCCCCGACCCCAAGAGCCTCCCTGAGCGCGACGGCGCGGGGAAGGAAGCCCTCTACACGACCTCGCCCGAGGCGCCCCCGACCGCACCCGTCACGATCCACTGCGAGCGCTGCGGTACTCAGCGGGCGCTCAAGGTCGGCGACCTGCTCAGCCTCGTGCGGCCGCCGATGTTCGTGAACCCGATGCGCGATGGTGGCCGCGTCTGGGCCCGCTGTCCCGCCTGCGAGAAGCGCTCGTGGCTGCGCTTCCGCGTCGCTGGGACCCTCGGCGCGTACCTCAACCGTCCCGACCCGGACTGATCCCTGCAGATCGAAGGACCGAGCCGAGTCCTCCGAGCACGGTCGGTCAGGGGATGTGCTCGACCTTCAGTGGCCGCGACAGGCGCGGCTGGCCGTTCCCCCGGGGCTGAGGGACCGGCTCGGGGCGCTCGTGCTGACCTGCGCGCGAGCTGTCGTCATCCCGGCGTCCCGACCGGCGTGAGCCCCCCTCGGAACCCGCCTTCGCCCCGGCCGTCGCCCTCGACCCAGAACCAGACCGCGATCGGGAACCGGACTTCGACCCCGAACGGGACGAGGACCGCTGGCCAGAGGAGTCGCCGCTCGTGGATCGGGCGCGCGACCGGCTGCGGCCGCTGGACCGTCCACCGGTGTCCGCTGTCGACTCGCGGCCCGCATCCGCGTCCATCTCCGGGGTGATCCGCGAGCGGGTCCGGGTCCGCACGACCTCGCTGTCGTCACCGAGATCGAACGACGGCTCGGCGTTCACGGTTGTCGGCTCCTGGAGCTGAGGATCCGCTCGCTCGGGTTCGCGGCCACGGCTACGCGAGCGCTCCGCCTCGTCGGTCTTGCTGGGCTTCTGCTCGCTCCTACCGGATCGCTGGTCGCGCTTGCTGGGCTTCTGCTCGCTCCTGCCGGGCCGCGGGTCGTTCTTGCTGGGCTTGCGCCCGCTCCTGGCGGATCCGCGGCTCTTCGCCCCGCGACCCTCGCCCGACCCGGCGCTCCTCCCGAACTGGTCCCACGGCGTCGCCGCGGGCAGATCGAAGCGCTCGGTGAGTTCCTTCGACGTGGAGAAGACCTCCTCGAAGGTGTGCTCGCGCAGCTCGAGGGCCTTGCGGATGACGTTGAGCCGATCGACTTCGGCGTGGGTGGCGAAGGTGATGGCCACGCCGTGCTCGCCTGCGCGGGCGGTCCGCCCGACGCGGTGCAGGTACATCTTCTCGTCGTCGGGGCAGTCGTAGTTGACGACGTGGGTCATCCCGCCGATGTCGAGGCCGCGGGCGGCGACCTCGGTGGCGACGAGGACGTCCACCTTGTTGTCGCGGAAGCGACCGAGGTTGCGTTCGCGTGTCTGCTGGCGCAGGTCGCCGTGGATCGCGATGGAATCGACCCCGAGATCGTTGAGCTCCTGCACGAGCCGGTCCGCCATGTACTTGGTACGGGTGAAGACGAGGGCGAGACCGCGCGCCGGCTGCTGGAGGACGCGTGCGAGTACGCGCGGCTTGTCGAGCTTGTGCGTGATGAAGAAGTGATGCTCGATGCCCGATGGCATCGACAGCTCCTGGTCCTGCGCGCGCAGGAACGTCGGCTTGCGCAGGTACCGGCGAGCCAACTCGACGATCTCGGAGCGCATCGTCGCGCTGAAGAGCAGCGTCTGGCGGTCGTCGGGACACGCGCGGATGAGACGTTCGACGTCCGGCAGGAAGCCCATGTCGAGCATCTCGTCGGCCTCGTCGAGCACGAGGGTGCGGATCGTGGACAGGTCGAGGTTGCCGCGTCCGAGGTGGTCGAGCAGCCGTCCCGGCGTCCCCACGACGATGTGCGCCCCGCCCGTCAGAGCCTTGGCCTGGGGTTCGATCGGCACACCGCCGTAGACGGCGGCCACGGTGACGTCCGACTCGCGGCCAGCCTTGGTCAGGTCCTCGACGATCTGCAGGCACAGCTCACGCGTGGGCGTGACGATGAGGCCCTGGGCCTTCTTGAAGGTCGGGTCGACGTGCTGCAGGATGGGCAGTCCGAACGCGAGCGTCTTGCCCGACCCGGTGCGGGCCTGCCCGATCAGGTCGTGTCGGTCGAGCGCGAGCGGGATCGCCAGGCTCTGGATCTCGAAGGGTTCGGAGATGCCGTCGTCGGCGAGGGGGAGGGTGAAGGTCTCGGCGAGACCGAGGTCGGAGAAGGTCGGCTTCGTGGGAACGTTCGTCAAGTGGAGGTCTCTCGTCGTGCTCGTCCGGCCGCGGTTGCGGGTCGGTGAGCGATGTGGATGTCCGTGCGCGAGGATCCGTGCGGTGTCCGCCGGGACCGAAGGAGGCGCGTGGACAAGGTCCAGCGTACCAGGTGGGGGCCTCGCTCGACGGTCTGGGCGCGATTGGAGCGCTCTCGGCTACCGCCGGTAGTGTGGCGGACGCGGACCCGGGCCGGGTGCCACACGTGCCACCTCCCACGAGGAGCTCGACGTGACCTTCAACCTCCAGCTCACCGAGGAGCAGATCCAGGCCCAGAAGTGGGCGCACGAGTTCGCCCAGAAGGAGATGCGTGAGGCGGAGGTCGACGGTCTCGCGGCCCACCGCTACTACGACGAGCACGAGGAGTTCCCCTGGCCCATCGTCGAGAAGGCGGCCCAGATCGGGCTGTACGGCATGGACTACTACCAGATGGCCGGGCAGGACCCCAGCGGCCTGACCTCGGGCCTCATCCTCGAGGAGACCTTCTGGGGTTGCGCGGGCATCGGGCTGGCGATCTTCGGTTCCGGGCTCTGCCTCGCGGGCCTCGCCTCGTCGGGAACGCCGGAACAGATCGGCGAGTGGGCTCCGCGCATCTTCGGGACCCCCGACGACGTCAAGGTCGGCGCCTACGCGGTCACCGAGCCAGGTGCCGGTTCGGACGTGTCGCGCATCCGGACCCGCGTCGAGAGGGTCGATGGGGGCTGGGTCCTCAACGGCGAGAAGATCTGGATCACCAACGGCGGCATTGCGGACGTCCACGTCGTCGTCGCGACCGTCGATCCCAAGCTCGGCCACCGCGGTCAGGCGTCGTTCATCGTCACCCAGGACATGGACGGCTTCTCGATGTCCAAGAAGCAGAAGAAGCTGGGCATCCGTGCCTCGCACACCGCCGAGCTGACCTTCCAGGACGTCTTCGTGCCCGACGAGAACCTGCTCGGTGGCGAGGACAAGCTGAACGCCAAGATCGAGGGCGCCCGCAACCCCGATCGGGCGCGGAAGGCCAAGTCCGGGGCGCTGTCCACCTTCGAGGCGACCCGCCCGCTGGTGGGGATCCAGGCGGTCGGCATCGCCCGCGCCGCGTTCGAGTTCGCGCGTGACTACGCGATGGAGCGCGAGACCTTCGGTGTACCGATCATCCGCCACCAGGCGATCGCTTTCAAGCTCGCCGACATGGCGACCGAGATCGACGCCGCTCGCCTGCTGTGCTGGCGCGGCATCAACATGGGGACGACCCAGACGCCCTACGTGCAGGGTGAGGGGTCCATGGCGAAGCTGAAGGCCGGCAAGGTCGCCGTGTGGGCCACCGACGAGGCGATCCAGATCCTCGGCGGCTTCGGCTACAGCCGCGAGTTCCCGGTCGAGAAGTGGCACCGCGATGCCAAGATCTACGAGATCTTCGAGGGCACCAAGGAGATCCAGCAGCTGGTCATCTCGCGTCAGATCGCCCGGGCCGCCGGCGGGGACGGTGCCTAGGAGGGCACAGGCGTCCTAGCGCGCTCTCCTCAGTCGCGGGTGCCCTCGTCGCCACCCACCTTCCGGCGTAGGCCGTGCCGGCCATCGCGCGCGAGCACGATCGCCTCGGAGGGGGTCAGGTCGAGGGGCGTCGATCGGCCCTGGAGTCGCTCGTCGTGCACCGTCACCTCCAGCGACGTCTCGACCGGAGCCGCGGTGCGTGGGGGTCGCGGCCGCGGGGGTGCGGGCGGAGGTGGTGCCGGCTCCGGCTCGCGTGCCGCGGGTTCGGGCTCGGGCGGGGCGGGTTCGGGCTCGGGCGGGGTGGGTTCGGGCTCGGGCTCTGGTTCCGGTTCGTACACGGGTAGCGGTTCAGGCTCGGGTGCGGGCTCCGGCTCGGGCTCAGGTTCCTCGTCCTGCGGTCGGGTCGGGCCCGGCGGCGTGGGCAGGGGGAACAGATGCGTCTCGACCCGCGGCGCGACTGGTGTCCGCTCGGGCGGCTTGGTCGCGGTGAAGCTCTCGAAGGTCTCGACCTCGGCCTGTGCGTCCTCTGCCCTCTTCCGGCGACGCCAGAAGGCCACAGCCGTCCTCCCTGTGCGGTTACCGGGTGCGGTTACGGGTTCTGGTCACGGGGGGCGTGAAGCGGCGCTTGAGTTGACGCGTTACCGCGCCGAAGCTCACCTTACCGGGGGGCGTGCGCCCCGCGACGGAACGAGGACCCGATGCCGCTCGATCACCGCGAGGTGGAGACGGCCGTGGCCGCGGTCGACGGCGTGGCCACCGCCAGCGTGCGCCCCTCCGAGTCCGGTCGTGCCCGTCTGCGGATCACGTTGGCCCCGGGCGGTGACGCCGATGTGGTCGCCCAGAACGTCTCCGACCTGCTGAGGACCCGCTTCGGCCTCGCTATCGACCCGTCCGCGATCCGTCCGCGCCCCGCCGGTTCGGACGAGGCCGAGCCCGAGGCGGAGCCGACCGTCGCTCCCGGGACGCCGCGCGCCCCCTCGACGCCTCCACAACCCGAGGCCGCCGCCGCGGAAGGGCCGGAGCCAGACGTCCGTGGGCCATCGCGCGAGATCAGCCGGACGCGAGCCCAGCCCTCGGCGGATGATGACGGGCGCAACGGCCGGCCCGTCATCCGTGATCTGCTCGTCACCGAGGAGGGACTGGGCGTGCGTGCGCGCGTCGTGCTCCACAGCGAGGGCCGCGACCTCACCGGCGAGGCGACCGCAGCGAAGACCCACAAGGCGACCCTGCGTGCCATCGCGCGGGCCGGGCTCGCCGCGATCGAGGCCATGCTGGGCGATCGCGCGCGGCTCGAGCTCGAGTCGCTGCAGCTGACCGACGACGGGGAGGATCAGCAGGTCGTGGTCAGCGTGGCGTTCGTCACGCGTGCGGGGACCGAGAAGCTCGTGGGAGGCGCGGTCGTGCGGGGCGACGATCAGACCGCTGCGCTGCGGGCGGCCCTCGATGCCATCAACCGGCGCGTGACCAACGTACCGGTGGTGTGACCGGTCACCCGGGCAGCGCCTCATCTCGAGCCAGCGCGGCGTCCCCGACCGGGTCAGCGTCGTCGACGATCAGGTCGAGCCCACGTGCCGCGTAGCGACGCGCCACCGCCAGCCCGCGGCCGTCGTGCAGCCGCTCGAGGTCGTGCTGCGCCTGTGCCGCCAGCAAGACGGCCGTGTGGGCGCGGCCCAGCGTCACCGCGAAGCGGCGGGCTCCGTGCTGGGCGGCGTCCAGCCCGCCCTCCTCGAGGGCGCGAGCGACCCACGCGGCTGCATGGTCGGCGGCCGCGATGGCCGCGCGGCCGATCGACGCCAGATCGGGGTGGGCGCTGCGCTCGGCCTGGTCAGCGATCTCGGCGCGGTAGGCGGGCAGGGCACCGTCACGGGCGAGGGCACGGAGGGTGTCGAGCGAGAGCACGTTGGTGGTGCCCTCCCAGATGGGCAGCACCTGCGCGTCCCGGAGCAGCACCGGAAGGTGGGTGTCCTCGATGTAGCCCGCCCCGCCGAACGCCTCGAGCGCCTCGGACGCCGCCGCGACGGCCTGCTTGCCGGTCACCAGCTTCGCGACTGGCAGCAGCATCCGTAGCACCTGCCGCTCCTCGTCGCTGGCTTCTCCGCGTTCGGCACGGCCGAACAGCTCGACCGCGCGGAACGTCAGCTGCAGCGCGGCCTCGTGCTCGACGCGTAGGTCGGCCAGGGTCACCTGGTGCAGCGGCTGGTCCGCGAGGGCGCGGCCGAACGCGACCCGGCGGCGTGCGAAGTCGCGCGCGAGGGCGAGACCTCGACGGATCCCGCTGGCGGCCGAGACGGCGTTCCACAGCCGCGTCACCTGCAGCATCGGCACGATGTTACGGGTGCCGTCCGAGGGCCCGCCGACGAGGAAGCCGATGGTGCCGTCGAGGGCCAGCTCGGCCGTCGGCATCTGCCGCGTCCCGAGCTTGTCCTTGAGGCGCAGGACCCGCAGGTCGTTGAGCGGGCCGTCCGGCTCCGGCCAGTGCGTCTCGACGTAGTACATCGCCAGGCCGCGTCCGCCGCCGGGGTTGCCCTCGGGGCGCGCGAGCGTCAGGGCCATCTCGGACGTGATGGCGGAGGTGAACCACTTGGTGCCGTGGAGCCTCCAGACGTCCAAGCCGCGGTCGTCGATCCAGCCGTCCTTCGTGGCGGTCGTCTCGGACAGGCCCACGTCCGACCCGCCGGTGCGCTCCGTCATCCACTGCCCCGACGTCCACGCGGTCGCCGGGTCGCGGCTGGTCAGGTGAGGTACCGCGCGGTCGATCAGCGCCTGCTCCCCGTGGTCGAGCAGCGTCCGGGCGGCACCGTCGGTCATCGCCAGGGGGCAGGAGTAGAGCGCGCTGGAAGGGTTGAACAGGTACGCCAGCGCCATCTGGTGCAGCCGCGACCACGCCCCGTGCGCATCCTCGTAGGCCGTGGCGACGACACCGTGCCGCGCGGCGTACGCGCCGATCCGCCCCCACGCCGGAGCGGTCTCGATGCGGTCGACGCGGCGTCCCCACGCATCGAAGTGGACGAGGCGGGGCTCGTTGTCGCGCCGGTTCATCTCGACGGCGAGGTCCCGCAGCTCGTTGGCGGCGAGGTGGCCCATCTCGGTCAGGCTCGGGGTGATCTCCGCGAGGACGTCCGCAGGCACGACCCGCTCGAGGTACGCCCGCAGGGCGTGATCGTCCTCCCACTCGTCGCGCAGCCGCGGCGCGTCCTGGAAGAAGCCAGCCTGGTCCACGGTGGTCACGACATGCTCCGCTCCGCCTCTTGGGTCGTCAGCGTACGCTCCAGCGGGGCCGTTGCTCCAGCCCTCGCAGCGCGTAGAGCACCACCGCTACGGCGGTGGCGAGGTTGAGGCTCGACACCTCCGGCTGCATCGGCAGACGCACCACGTGATCGGCACGGTCCCGGGTGGCGGGGCGGACGCCGTCGCGTTCGGTCCCGAAGACCAGCACGGCATCGAGGGGCAGCGATGTCGGGTCGAGGACCGCTCCACCGGGATCGACCGCCACCAGCGCCCGGGGAGTGGAGGGCACGGCGTCGGTGCGAGCCACCGGCAGGGCGAACTGCAGCCCCGCGCCCCCCCTGACCGCCACCGGGTGCCAGGGATCGCTCGTCCCGGTCACCAGGAGTCCCGATGCCCCTGCAGCCGCCGCGACGCGCACACACGCGCCGATGTTGCCGAGGTGTCGTGGTTCCTCGAGAACGATGACGGGACCAGCGCTCCCGCGAAGCACCTCCGACGCATCGACGGTGGGGCGCTCTGCGACGGCGACGATCCCGTCAGGCGGCGGACGGGTGGTCAGGGTCTCGAAGACCGCGGGCGCGACCTCGACGGGCTCGACGTCGAGCAGATCGGGCAGGTCGGGTGCCAGGACCGTGGTCGCCCGCCGGAGGTCGACGCCCTCGCGCAGCACCACCGCCATCACCGCGGCGCCGAAGCGCAGGGCGTGCTTCAACGGGTGCAGGCCCGCGAGTAGCACCCGGTCGTGGTCCGAGGCGGCGCCCCGGACGGCATCCATCGCGCTCGGCACCGTGATCCTTCCCCGCCTGCGGGGACGCTAGCCACGTAGGCTTGCGCTGTGCCGATCCTGCTGCTGTTCGTCGTCCTCCCGATCGTCGAGCTGGTCGTGATCGGGGAGGTGCAGGACGTCATCGGTTGGGGGTGGACGTTGTTGCTGCTCTTCGGGGACGGCCTGATCGGCGCCGTGCTGGTTCACAGCCAGAGTCGTAGGGCCTGGGATAACTTCCGGACCGCCCTGGCGGACCGTCGCTGGCCGGGGGACGAGGTCGCCCAGGGGGCGCTCGTCCTCGTGGGCGGGGCGCTGGTGGTCACCCCGGGGTTCGTCACCGACACGGTCGGGTTGCTGTGCCTGCTGCCGATCTCGCGTCGCGCCATCGCGGCGGGGATCCGTCGGAGGTTGATGCCCATCCAGGGCTTCGGTTCCGGCACTGACAGCCGACGTGAGAGGGGACGC
The DNA here is from genome assembly GCA_019347575.1 of Actinomycetota bacterium. Classification (NCBI taxonomy): domain Bacteria; kingdom Bacillati; phylum Actinomycetota; species Actinomycetota bacterium. The sequence goes on from JAHWKY010000024.1 coordinate 48,658, forward strand.
GACTCCAGACGGGGCGAGACCTTGGGTGTCGAGGTCGTCTCCGTCGAGGTCGATGACGAGGATCGGGACTCAAGCTCCGATCCTGACGGACCGACCCCCTAAGCGGGGAAGGGAGGTTGGTGCTGGACGCCACGCCGGATCCGCGTGGCTCGCCGGTGTCTGTTGGACGAGGCGCCGGTAGAGCGGCACGGCTCGTCGCCGTGCTGTTCATCTGTGCCTTGAACGTGGCCCTGCTGGTCCCCACTGCCACGGCCGCCCCGGTCACCTACTTCCGCACCGGTGCCTCGGCCGGGGTGGCCTCCTACTCGCGACTCGACACCGCGCCGGCGACGAGCTCCTTCGTGACCAGCATCGACCACGGGAGCGCCACCGGGTCGTTCCTGTTCCAGCCGGGCCGCAGCGGCACGGCCACGACCGGGTTCCCAGGACCGTCGGGAACGGGCTTCGGGTACGCGACCACGGGGAACCTCAACGGGACCGTTCCGGCAGGGACGTGGTCGGTCAACGCCACGGTGACCACCGACGTGCCCGCGACTGACGCGACCGGCAACATCCTGGTCGCGTACTACGCCGTCCGGTCCGACGGCTCGTCGAGGCGCATCCACGTCCAGCAAGGCACGAGCAACGTCCTGAGCGGGCCGGGGACGAGGACCACAACCGTGAGCACCGCGCTGCCCGCGATCGCGTTCTCGAACGAGCGGCTCGCGGTCGAGCTCTACCTCGTGATCAGCCGCAACGAGGCGTCTGGCTCGACCGTGTGGCGGACGTCGCTGCGTCACGGCGATGCCGGCGACACCGTCATCGTCCCGGGACCTCCCACGGCTCCCGACCTAGCCCCCCCGGGGACGCTCCAGGTCACCTCCGTCGGCGACAACCGCATCGGACTCGCGTGGGGGGCCTCGAGCGATAGCCGCGTCGCCGGCTACGTCGTGCAACGGGCCACGTCGTCCGCGGGGCCGTGGACGGACGTGACCGGGGTCATCGGTGGGACCTCCCACACCGACACCGGCCTGAACAACGGCACGCGCTACTACCATCGGGTCGTCGCGGTCGATGCGGCGGGGACGCGCTCACCCCCGTCGAACAGCACCAGTTCGGTTCCCGCGGATGTCGACGCCCCCGGTGCTCCGGGCAGCATCAGCGTCTCTCCTGCCGGCTCCTTCCGGCTCCAGGTGTCCTGGGCACCGTCCTCGGCGGGGGACATCGCGGGGTACGAGATCCAGCGGGCTGGGTCGGCGGCGGGTCCCTTCTCCCGCATCGCGGGCCCCGTCGGCGGCACCAGCTTCACCAACGACGGGCTACCGTCGGGCAGCACGTGGTACTACCGCGTCATCGCGATCGATGACGACGGTCTGCGATCGGCTCCGACCGCCCCGGCCGCGGGGACGGTCGCTCCGTCGCCACCCAGTGGCCTGCGGGTCGTCGCGGTCGCCGACCGATCGGTCGCCCTGGCCTGGAACGGCACCGCCGAGGCCGTCACCCGCTACGTCGTGGAACGATCGACCTCGTCGGGTGGGCCCTTCGCCGTTGTCGGCGCCACCGGTGGTCTGTCGTTCACGGATGGAGGGCTGGTCAACGGCACGACCTACTACTACCGCGTCCGTGCCGAGGACGCCGCCGGTGCGAGTTCGTCACCGTCCGCGACGGTGTCGGCGGTGCCGAAGGACACCGGCATCCCCGCCCCGCCGACCACGCTCGTCGCGGTGCCTCAGGCGGGATCGAAGGTCCGGCTCGACTGGGGTCCGAGCCCGTCGGCCTCCACGGTCGGCTACCGCGTGTACCGCTCCACCGGTGGCTCGTTCACCGACATCTCCGGACGCATCGGCGGTCGCTCCTTCATCGATGGCCCACTGCCGGTCGGCGTTCCACACCGCTACCACGTGCGTGCCGAGGATGCCTCGGGCACGCAGTCGATCCCCTCGACCGAGGCCGCGTACACCGTGCCCCCCTCCGCACCCGGGAACCTGCGGGTCACGGCGGTCAGCGAGTCCACCGCCTCGCTGGAGTGGAACGCCAGCAACGACCCCCGCGCCGGTTACCGCGTCCTGCGCAGCACCAGTCCCGGAGGGCCTTACTCGCCGGTATCGGGGAAGGTCTCCGGGACCACGTTCACCGATGCCGGGTTGGTGCTGGGGACGTCGTACTTCTACGTCGTGCAGGCGGAGTCGGTCGACGGCACCCGATCGGCCCCCTCCAACGAGGTCCGGGTGGTGCCGGTCAACGGTCCCCCGACGCCGCCCTCGGGTCTACGCGTCTCGGATACCACCTCGGGCGGGGAACTCCGCGTGACGTGGGCGGCGAACCCCGAGCCGGACATCGCCAGATACGTGGTGCAGCGCGCCACCAGCGCGTCCGGTCCGTGGGGGGAGATATCGACCACGACGTCGACGACGATCCTCGATGGCGGTCTCCTCGACGGGACCCGCTACCACTACCGGGTGATCGCCGTCGACACGGTCGGTCTGCGGTCGTCTCCATCCGCCGTCGCGTCCGGGGTCCCGTCGGACACCACCCCACCGAGTGCCCCCAGCCGTCCTGTCGTGAGCCAGTCGGGGCTCGACCTGCGGGTGCAGTGGGCGGCGTCCGAGGGAGCGGTCCGCTACCGCGTGCTGCGCACGACCAACAGCGGCGGCCCCTACGCGGTCCTGGGCGAGGTCAGCGGCGCGCGGACGTTCACCGATACCGGCGTGGCGCGAGGCGTGGCGTACTACTACACGGTCGTTGCCATCGACGCGTCCGGGAACGAGTCGCCGCCGTCGGCCGAGAGCCTGGCTGCGGTCGTCCCGCTCGGCCTGCCCTCCCCGCCACCCAGTGGGGGGACGGGTGGCGGGACCACCGGCGGCACCGGTGGAGGTACTGGCGGAACCGGTGGACCGTTCGGTGACGGCGGGCCCGTCGCAGGTGGCCCGACCACCCCTCCGTCGCCGTCGACCGGCCTGCCGCCTGGTGCACTGGGTGGGGGGGATACTCCCGGGGCCGCCACCGGCGACCAGGACGGTGATGGGGACGGCGACGGCGACGGCGACGACGAGGGGCGGACCCCCATCGCCGCTGGACAGATCCCCGGCGACGCTCTCGGTGACAGCGGACTCCCACCGCTGAGCGCAGCCGACGAGGCGCTGCGATCGGGCCGTTTCAGCGACGCGCTGTCAGGCACGGCCGCCGAGGTCGCCGAGGACATCGGTACGGTGGCCCGGACCTTCCGTATCCCCCTCATCGTGCTCGCCGTTCTGCTCATCTACCTGATCGTCCAGGGGAGGTTGGACCGCACCACCCTGCCCATGACCGTCGAGACACCAACCGGAACCGCTGATGACGACGATGAGTACATCCTCTGACGCCGATCGGCTCCGGGGACCGCTGAACGAGCGGCTCCGGACCATGACGATCGCGCGGATCGTCATCGTCCTGGCGACGATCGTGGCTCTCGCGCCCATCACGGACTACACCGACGACCGCTCCGGTCAGATCCTCGCCCTGGCCAGCGCCGGCTACCTGCTGCTCAACGGCGTGATCTTCGCGGCGCTCCGCGGCCTGCCGAGCGTCGGGCGTCCGGTCCTCAACGCGTCCCTGCTCGCCGACGCGGTCTGGGCGGCCGCGGTGCTGTGGTACACGGGCAGCACGGCCAGCCCGCTCATCTTCCTGATGTACGTCCAGAGCGTCACCGTCACCGTGCTCTTCGGGTGGCGGACCGGCGTGAAGCTGGCCATCCTGCACACCGCCGGGCTCCTCGCCAACGCCTACGGTCAGTCCCAGGGGCTGGGGCCGGAGGCCGGCGAGGTCGGCTTCACGATCGGCTTCTTCAACCTCCAGATCGAGGACCCGACGCGGGGTGCGCAGTTCATCCGCGTCCAGATCGTCGTCTCGATCGTGACCGTGTGGCTGATGGCCGGCGCCACGGCGTACTTCTCGGCCGTCCGCGAACGCGAGCTGCGCCGGACCAACCAGGAGCTCTCCGTCCTGCGCGAGCTCAACACCCAGCTCGAACGCAGCCTCGACCTCTCCGATGTCTGCCAGGCGATCGCGACCGGTGTCGTCGATGAGCTGAGCTACGACCGCGCCGTCGTGTGGATGGCGCAGGGAGGCAGCGACCTCGGCCCCGCCGGAGCGGCCGGCTTCGCGCCCGACGAGGTCGAGCTGCTGTCCGCGCTGCGCCTCACCGTCGGGCCCGGCCCCGTCGGTCGTGCGGTCGAGTCACGGCGCCCCGTCCTGGTCGCGCGCGAGCATGCCCGACCCGCCGCTCTCGCGGACGCCTTCGAGATCGACAGTCCCCTCGTCCTCGTCCCGCTCACCACGGAGGGGCGCGTGCTGGGCCTGCTCGCGGTCGAGGTGGGCCAGCCGCTGGGCCGCGCCCCGCGCGTCAGCGGCCGCGACCTGCGCATCCTCGCCACGCTCGCCACCGAGGCATCGCTCGCCCTCGACAACGCCCGGCTCCACGCCGAGCTACGTGACCTGTCCGTGACCGACGCCCTCACCGGCGTCTACAACCACCGCTACTTCCAGCAGCGACTGCAAGAGGAGCTCGACCGCTCGGTCCGACGGGCGGGTGGCGGTGCACCGGAGCCGGTCAGCCTCATCCTGATGGACCTCGACCTGTTCAAGAAGGTCAACGACCGCTTCGGCCACCAGGCCGGCGACGAGCTGCTGAAGGGGCTCGCCCGGCTCATCGAGCGCGTGCTGCGCTCGTCCGACGTCGTGTGCCGCTACGGAGGGGAGGAGTTCGCGATCATCCTGCCCGAGACGACGCCGGACCAGGCACGCCAGGTGGCCGAGCGCATGCGTGAGGCGATCGAACGCTCGAACTTCACCGCGTCCGACGGTCGCTACCTCGGCCAGGTGACGGGCTCGTTCGGCGTCGCGACCTACGAATCCGGCCTGCCGTCACGCGGCGACCTGATCCGCGAGGCCGACGAGGCGCTCTACCGCGGGAAGGCGGCGGGGCGCAACGCCGTCGTGGTCCGCGACGAGGTGGTCCCCGTCACCTTCGGGATCGGCCGCAGGCTCGATGCCGGGCGCGACGACGAGCCCCTCGCTGACATCGCCCGGGTGCCGCACCGCAGCTAGTTCTTGGCGACGCCGCATCCGCGTCGTCGATCGGGGGAGCCCACGTCGCCCGCCGCCGAGAGCGCGGTCTCGGCGGCTCGGGGCGCAGGGGGACCCGCAGCGTGCACGTTCCTCCTGGCGACGCCGCATCCGCGTCGTCGATCGGGCGAGTCCCTCACGAGTGCCGCGCCCCGACCCGGTTCGACAGCGTCCCGATCGCGTCCGCGCGCAGCTCGATCAGCTCGCCTGGCTGTGGCAGCCGCCCGTGCTCGAGCCCGCATCCGCCTGCCACCGTCCCCGATCCGTAGACGTCGCCCGGGAAGACGTCCTCCGCCTCGCTGACGTGGACGAGCATCTGCGCGAACGACCAGTGCATGTCATCGGTGCCCGTGTCGGTGACCACCTCGCCGTCGATCGCCGCGGTGACGTGCAGCGCCTCGATGTCGATGGCGTCGGCGGTCACGATCACCGGCCCCAGGACGGTGGCGAAGTCCTTGCTCTTGGCGGGTCCGAGCCGCACCTGCATCTCCCGGCGCTGCAGGTCGCGCGCGCTGACGTCGTTCATCAGCGTGTAGCCGAAGATGTGTTCGGCAGCGGTCGACGCGTCCAGCCCCCGACCGCGCCGCCCCACGATCATCGCGAGTTCGAGTTCGTAGTCGAGTTCCTCGGTGAACGTGGGCCAGGGGAGCTCCTCGTCGGGACCCAGGATCGAGCGGTGGTTGCCCTTGTAGTACGCCGGCAGCTGGTACCAGGCCTCGGGGATCGACTCGCCGCGCTTCTCGAAGCCCCGTGCCACGTGCGTCTCGAAGGCGTAGAAGTCGCGCAGGCTGGGAGGGTTCGGCACCGGCGCGAGCAGCCGGACCAGATCGACGGGCAGCGCGCGGTCACCGCTGCCGATGGCGCGTCCGGCGAGTCGCCCCGAGGCCGCCGCGGAGGCGAGCTCCCGCGCCGCGTCCCACGCATCGGGACCCGCTTCGATGAGCTCGAGCATCGTCCGCGGCAGATCGGCGTGGACCTCGGCGCCGTTGCGCTGCAGGTCGAAGAGGGTGTCGCTGCCCGCGACGTGCACGACCACGGCTGCGCGGCCGAACTCGGCCAGTTCGAAGGAGGTGCCGTCTTGCGGGGCTTCTGGAGGCAGGTACGTGGCGAGCTTCACCAGGCGTGCTCCGGCGGTGTCGCGGGACGGGAGGCGCGGACGCTAGTACGTCTCCTCGGTTCCGAGCGCTCCACCCGCCGCTGGTAGCGTCTCTGGGTGGGAGTCCGGGGCCCGTTCACCGCCAGGGAGGTCGCGACGTGACCATGGACCGGATCCGCCAGGCCATCCTCGAGGACGCACCAGGCGACGAGCTCGCTGCGCTCGAGCTGCCCGACTCGATGCGGGCGGCGGTCGTGCGCAAGGACGAGCAGGAGATGTTCGAGGGCCTCGACAAGGACGACAAGGACCCCCGCAAGGCGCTCCACGTCGACGAGGTCGCGGTACCGCCGCTCGGTCCGAACGAGGTGCTCATCGCTCCGATGGCATCGGCGATCAACTACAACACCGTCTGGACCTCTATCTTCGAACCGCTGCCCACCTTCCTCTTCCTCGAGAAGTTCGGACGCGAGAGCGAGCTCGGGGCGCGACACGACCTGCCCTACCACATCGTCGGGTCCGACGCCGCCGCCGTGGTCCTGCGCGTCGGCCCCGGTGTCACCCAGTGGAAGCCCGGCGACCGCGTGGTCGTGCACTGCAACTACGTCGACCTCGAGTCACCTCAGGGTCACATGGACTCCATGCTCGATCCCCAGCAGCGGATCTGGGGCTTCGAGACCAACTTCGGCAGCCTCGCCGAGATCGCGATGGTGAAGGCGAACCAGCTCATCCCGATGCCCACCCACCTCACCTGGGAGGAAGCCGCGTCGCTGGGGCTCGTGCTCGCCACGTCGTACCGCATGCTCGTCAGCCCCAACGGCGCCAACATGCAGCAGGGGGACGTCGTGCTGGTCTGGGGTGCGACCGGTGGGCTCGGAGGGTTCGCGGTCCAGCTCGTCAGGAACGGTGGGGGCATCCCCGTGGGTGTGGTCTCGAGCTCCGAGAAGGTCCAGCTCCTCCACGACGTCGGCATCGAGGCGGTGATCGACCGCAAGGCGGAGGGGTTCAGCTTCTGGGACGGCGACGATCCCGACTACGGCGAGTTCAAGCGCTTCGGCAAGCGCATCCGTGAGCTGGTCGGCGAGGATCCCGACATCGTGTTCGAGCACCCGGGGCGGGCGACGTTCGGGGCGTCCGTGTACGTCACGAAGCGCGGCGGCAAGGTCGTGACGTGCGCGTCGACAAGCGGGTACCGGCACGAGTACGACAACCGCTACCTGTGGATGCATCTCAAGTCGATCATCGGGTCCCACTTCGCCAACTACGACGAGGCGTGGAAGGCCATCCGCCTGGTCGACAAGGGGATGATCCACCCCACCCTGTCCGCGACCTACCCGCTCGACGAGACCGCGGAGGCGGCGTACCAGGTGCATCGCAACCTGCACACCGGCAAGATCGGCATCCTCGTCAACGCGCCCGAGGAGGGGCTGGGTGTCGCGGACACGGAGAAGCGCGAGCACCACATCGAGGACATCGAGCGCTTCAAGCGGTTCAGCTAACGCCCCGGGCCGACCCCTCGACCGGTACGGTTGGAGCGTTCGGGGCAGCACGGATCACTGGGGGTCGAGGTGGCACGCAGCCGGGAATCCCGACTCGACATCATGCTGCGCACCTGGTGGGCTCGCCTGCTCGCGGCGATCCTCGTCGCGTCGGCCGCAACGCTGCTGTGGTTCGCCGGCTTCCGCTACTTCCGCGACGACCTCGGTCTCGATTTCCTCGCGTGGCCGGTCGGGATCGGCGTCGCGATCGGTGCGTACCTGCTCATCGGCTACATCTACCGGCAGTTCGGGCCCAAGGCCCACCCGATGCAGCTCTCGCGCGGCGTCCTGACCGATCGTGCTGACGCCCAGCTGCGACGGTTGCAGCCGATCACTCACTTCATCCACCCGCTGGGGCGACCGTGGCCCAAGGCGGTGTGCGGACCCAACGGGGTCTACATCGTCGATGCGAAGCCCGCACCCGGATCCATCGGGTTCGTGGATGGGCAGATCCGGGTCGAGGGAGAGGCACCGCCCACCGAGTGGATCGGCGAGGTCCGACGGCTGCTGCCGTTCGTCCGCGAGCTCCTCCACGACCGGCGCCGAATCGACATCGACGTCGCCGGGGTCATCGTCGTCGACGAGGCGACCATCGTCCCTGCCGGCCTCCGGGAAGGCAACGTCGACATCGCCGTAGTCCCCGTGAACGAACTGTCGGACCACGTCGAGTTCGGACGACCGGTGTCGATCGAGACCGCTCGCGCGGCCTACGACGCGTTGGCGGCGTGGCGACCCGCGACCTGACCGGTCACAGCGGGGAGAGCGACTCTCGCGCGTAGATCGCTAGTGCGAGCGCCACCGGCACGACCGCCCAGGCTCGGGCGCGTGTCTCGATGAGCGTCGCGATGATGACGGCGGTGCCGGCCGCCAGGCTCGCCTGGTACAGGCTCTGGAGCAGGTCGCGGTTGCCGAAGATCCCGCCGAACGCGAGGAACTGCGCCGCGGCGGCGATGATCATCGGGGCGACGATAGTCGCGCGGGTGGTCTCCATGCCCCCGACGACGGCGCGGTCGGTGAGCAGGACCGCGACCGCGAGCCCGCCCACAGTCCACAGGACACCTCCAGGGCGGTACCCGGGCCGGATCGCGTTCAGCAGACCGAACACCAGGGAGGCAGCGGCGGCCCCCATCCCGAACGTGCGGAGCGCTTCGACCAACGGGAGCACGTTACGAGCGAAGCCGTCGCGGGCCCGGACGGTCAGGAACGGGTACAGCAGCAGCATCCCGAGGAAGGAGGCCACGATGAAGCCGATGCCGAGCACCAGCGTGGGGAGGTCAGCGGGGTCGAGCACGACGATGAGGTCGCCGAGGGCCGCGTCCGTCAGCGACGTGCCGTTCGTCCAGCGGGTGAGGATCCCGACGACCGCGACCGGCAGGGCGATGAGCACGCCGAACGACACCCCCGACCGGTCGCCCGACAGACCGAACGCCCCGATCCCGTGGGCGCGGTAGCGCGCCAGCAGCAGCGGCACCAGTCCGCTCAGCGCGAAGACCCAGCCGATCGCGAGTGCCAGGGCGAGCGTGCCGTCCGGGTAGCCGGGTAACCGCGCGACGAACTCGCTCACCAGCCCGCCGAGCAGGAAGACCGCAGCGGCCAGCACGAAGTCGCTGCGGGCATCCTCGGAGCTCATCCACATGGCGCGGCACGCTACCCGACGCTTCCCGGAGGGCTGTGGAGCGCCACGGCTATCCTCGGTCCATGTTGGAAGCCTCCATCCTCGTCATCGGTGACGAGATCCTCGGCGGGTTCGTGCAGGACACGAACTCGCACTGGCTCGCGGAGCGACTGCGTGAACAGGGGGTCCCGCTGACGCGCATCCACACGGTCCCCGATGATCTTGCGGCGATCGACGAGTGCCTGCAGCTCGAGCTCGGTCGTTCTCGGCCGCGTCTGATCCTCACGACCGGAGGCATCGGACCGACCCCCGACGACGTCACCTTCGAGGCGATCGCGACCAGCCTCGGTGTGCCGCTCGTGGAGGAGCCCTGGATCGCCCGCCGGGTCGAGATGGCGATCGGCTGGCAGGGCGAGCAGGGCATCGAGGTGACCGACGATTTCCGCACCCACATGATGCGGATGGCACGGATCCCCGAGGGTGGCGAGTTGGTCAACCGCGAGGGTGGCTGGGTGCCGGGGATCCGCTACGACGTAGACGGCGGGATCGACGCCGCGGATGGGGCCACGATCATGATCCTGCCGGGCTTGCCCTCCGAGCTCAGGGGGATCACCAAGGACGTCATCGAGCCCCTGGTCGAGGATCGCAACCCGCCGTTCGCCGTCCGCGAGCTCACCCACGGCTTCCCAGAATCCGCGCTGAACCTGTGCTTCGCATCGCTGATGGATCGCTACCCGGCCGTCAAGGTCGGCTCCTACCCGGGGGTGCCGATGATCGTGCGCCTGATGGGTGAGCCGGAGGCAGTGGATGCCGCGATGGCGGAGCTCCGCGCGTTCGTCTCGGAGCTCGAGGCGGGAGGTGCGGGGCGGCTCCGGGAGGCCTGGACCGCGCGCTTCGAGCAGATGGAGCGGCGCACGCCGTGACCCGCTGCCTGCTCTTCGTCCACGCCCACCCCGACGACGAGTCATCGAAGGGCGCCGCGACGGCCGCTCGCTACGCCGATGCCGGCACGCGCGTCGTGCTGGTCACGTGCACCGACGGTGGTGCCGGGGAGGTGCTCAACGACAAGCACCCTCCGGTCGCGCCTGAGGACATGGTCGACAAGCGCCGGCAGGAGCTGGCCGATGCGGTCGGGATCCTGGGCTTCAGCGCGACCTACCAGCTCGGCTTCCCCGATTCCGGCTACCACGAGGACCCCTCTGGCATCCCCGAGGATGCGTTCGCTCGCACACCGGTGGACGAGGCCGCGACGCCGCTGGCCGACGTGCTGCGGCGGGAACGCCCCGATGTCGTCGTGACGTACCCCGACGACAGCGGCTACCCCCACCCTGACCACATCATGGTGCACACGGTCACGATGCGCGCCGTCGAACTTGCTCGCGACGACGACGGCGAGGTGCTCGGCCACGCCGTTCCGAAGCTCTACAGCAGCGGGGGGTTCTCGGCCGAGCGCGTGCACTCGCTGCACGAGGCCATGCTCGCTCGGGAGCTCGACAGCCCGTACGAGGGCTGGCTCGAACGCCGCGCCGATCGCCCTGCCCGCGACTGCGACGCACGCATCGAGGTGGGCGAGTACCTGGCCCTTCGTGACGAGGCTCTGCTGGCGCACGCCACCCAGATCGATCCCGACGGATGGTGGTTCGCCGTGCCGCGGGACCTGGAGCGCGAGGTGTTCCCTTACGAGTGCTTCACGCTGCTTCACAGCGAGGTACCCGTGTCGCTGCCCGAGCACGACCTGTTCGCCGGACTGGAGTGAGAGCGTGCACGATCTCTACGAACGCATCGTCGCGGCCGACGGACGCAGCGGGATCTACGAGTCGAACTACCTGAAGGCTAACGCCCCGGACGGGTCAGGAGCCTTCTGGTTGAAGCACAACGTGCTGATCCCGGCGATCGGGCTCGACTTCCCCTCTGTGGCCGAGTTCTGGGCCGTGCTGTGGCGCCGCGAGGGCCCACCGCAGGTGTGGAAACGGTCGGTGGACCTCGGTGCCGTCAGCCTGTCCTCCGACCGGGTCGAGATCACCTCGGAGTCGGTCCGGCTCGAGCCCGACCGCGCTCAGGGCTCGCTCGTCGGCGAAGCGGAGGTCAGCTGGGAGCTGTCGATGCGCCACGAGTTGCCGCCCCTGCGTCACTTCGACGCCGACTGGATGTACGAGGCCGGCTTCCCCCGCAAGAAGGTCGTGACCGGCTCCCCACGGACCGTCTTCGACGGACGCTTCGTCGTCGACGGTGAGCCGATCGAGGTGGACGGCTGGGTCGGCCACCGCAACCACAACTGGGGCACCGAGCACGCCTACCGCTACGCGTACGGCGGCTGCAACCTGTGGGAGGACGGCAGCGATCTCACCGTCGAGGGCTTCACGGTCCAGGTCCGGCTCGCCGGACCGGTGCGGTCGCCGTGGTTGACCATGCTGAACGGACTCGAGCGGGGCGCGCGCTACGGCGCCGGGTCGGTCGCCGCGTCGCTGCGGTCGCTGGGCGACGTGTCGTGGCCGGAGTGGAAGGCGTCCGTGCCGTGCGCCGACGGTCGCCGTGCCCGTCTGCGGATGCGCCTGGACCCGACCCGCGCGGCCGGCTTGCGCTACCTGCACCCCGACGGGGCGGTCAGCTACTGCTACAACGTCAAGGATGCCGAGACCAGGCTCGTGCTCGGCACCCTCTCGTACCGTTCGAGGGCGGGTGAGCTCGAGTTCCTCTTCCCCGATCCCGTGCCGGGCATCCCCCTCCACGGCGAGTCGAGCGTCGACGAGCTCCGCGACAACCTCGTCTACGGCACCTGATCGGGCGCGATCACCGGGGTCCGGAGCGGCGTTGTGAGGTAGAAGAGGCAGTCCTTGCGCGCCGCCTCGACCGTGCGCGTCATCATGACGGGCGTCGCCGCCGACGTGGTGACCACCGCTCCGTCCACCACGTGGAAGTGGGCCTCGGTGACGTCGTTGCCGGCAGCGTCCAGCGCAAGCAGCGGCACCGCCGCTCCGGCGTGGACCCGGCCGATCACGTGGCCGGCCTCCACCGCGCGGAAGTTGGTCACGTCCGAGTTCTCGGCGACCACGAAGTCGATCTCGTCGGACAGATCGCCCCCGAAGCGGAACAGGACCTCGGGGCGCACGAGGACCTTCCGCATCGCTCCGAGCAGGTCGAAGTCGCGCTCGAGGACGTCGTCGCGCAGCGGTGGGGAGCCGAGGTAGCGCCGCAGCCCGTCGACCGCGAACGCCAGCGACTCGGGGCGGTCCGGGAGTCCGCACTCGACCGCGATGGCCGGGCAGTCGTCCTGCAGCGCCTCCATGAGGGTGCGCGCGTCGAGCTCCCAGTGCAGGATCGTCGAGGTGAACAGCGTGGCGAGGTTGATCGCGTCCTCGCGCAGCACGGTGACGATGGCGTAGAAGGGGTTGTTGCCGCTGTTGTTGTGCACGTCGACGAGGGACTCGAGCTTGGCTTCGCGCAGCTCGTGCAGCAGCGCGTCGGCGGCGCGGCGGATCTGGGTCGTCGGCTGGTCGAGTCCCCACACGCGGTTGAAGTCCTCCTGATCGTCGAGGTAACGGTGGGCGAAGCCCTCGTCAGCCAGGGCCGCCCGGACGTTGCCGATGAGCACGTAGAGGTCGAAGGGGTAGCTGCGCCGTCGCCGCATGATGCGCAGGACGGCCTGGTAGCCGGTCGTCTCGTCGCCGTGGAGGAGGGTGGCGATGGCGCGCGGCCGCTGCTCGCCCCGGCCGGGAACGCGGATGAGGGTGGGCTTGCCGAGGGCGCGCAGGAGCTCGTTCTCGTCGAGCTCGAGCAGCTCGTCCGCGAGCCCCTCCGGGAACCACCGGTACAGCTCGCTCGTCTCCGCCGCCATCCACCCTCGTCATCCGGGGCGCGCAGTCTACGGCGGGGTGACGTCGAGAAGGGCCGACGCAGGCGCCCACGCCGGCTACAGGGAGGGCCAGGTGTGGACGGGTTCGTTGGACGACATGTGCTCGATGTAGGCCTTGGTCATGTTGATCAGGGCGTCGTGGCGGTCCATGGCGTCGCCGTCGAAGAACTTGCGGAACGTGGCGGCTTGCCACGTCGCCCCGGTCTGGCGCTTGAGGCAGCGCTGTTCGATGACGCCCAGGTACAGGTCGCGGTCCCGGCGGTCCACGCCCCACGAGGTCAGTCCCTCGTGGGCCATGGGTAGCAGCTTGCGGAGCACGAGCTCGGTCGCCGGAACCTCACCCACGCCGGGCCAGAACAGCTCCGAGTCGATGCCCCGCTTCGCTGCCGTGAAGAAGTTCTCCGCAGCGGCGTAGAACGACAGCTGCCTGTGCGGCGGCTCGTCGGCTTCCGCCAGCGCGTGGACGGCGCCGTAGTAGAACGCCGCGTTGGCCATGGTGTCGACGATGGTCGGACCGGCGGGCAGGACGCGGTTCTCCACCCGGATGTGGGGCTTGCCTCGGGCGACGTCGTACACCGGGCGGTTCCAGCGGTAGATGGTCCCGTTGTGGAGCTTGAGCTCCTCGAGGTGGGGGATGTCGCCGCTCTCGACCACCTCCAAGGGGTCAGCGCTGGGTTCGGTGAGCGGCAGAAGCGCCGGGAAGTAGCGCACGTTCTCGTCGAACAGGTCGAGAACGTCGTCGATCCACTTCTCCCCGAACCACACGCGCGGTCGGACCCCCTGGGCCGCGAGCTCCTCTGGGCGCGTGTCGATCGACTGCTCGAACAGCGCGATGCGGGTCTCGCGCCACAGCTCCTTGCCGAGGAAGAAGGGCGAGTTGCAGCCGATGGCGACCTGGACCGCCGACACCATCTGGGCCGCGTTCCAGTAGGCGGCGAAATCGCCGGGGTCGGTCTGCAGGTGCAGCTGCACCGAGGTGGCCGCGGCCTCGAAGGTGATCGACGAGGTCTGCGTCGCGAGCTTGTCGACACCCTCGATGTTGATCACCAGGTCCTCGCCCCGCGCCTGGAGGATCATCTCGTTGAGCAGGTGGTAGCGGGGGTTGGCGGACAGGTTCTGGATGGTGACGTGGAGGTCCTCGAGGGTCGGCAGGATGCCGATCATGACGACGCGGGCATCCATCTCCTCGGCCCGACGCTGCGCGTGGTTCAGCGAGGTGAGCAGCTCCTCCTCGAGCTCACGGAAGACGGTCCCCACGATCTTGTGCGGGGCGAGGTTGAACTCGATGTTGAACTGGGCGAGTTCGGTCTGGAAGTCCTCCGACTCGATGCGGTCGAGCAGCTCCTGGTTGACCATCATGGGCACGCCGTCGGTGTCGACGACGTAGAACTCCATCTCGACACCGAGCAGCCGTCGGCCGGTCTCGAACTGCCCCCGGTCGAGCATGATCCGCATCGCTTCGAGGCAGCGCTTGACCTTCTCGCGGTACTGCTGGCGGTCCTCGCGTGTGAAGCGGACCTGCTCGATGTCCTGGCCCATCTCGGTGCCCGACTCCCGCTCGTCCCGCGCCATCCTAGGGACGACGCTGGGACGCGTCCGGCAACCCTACGCGACGTCCTCGCGCGGGTCGTCGGCTGGTCGTGGTGGCTCGCCGAGACCGGGAACGTGGGACGGTTCGGGCAGGGGGCGGCGCAGCGAGGTGTCTCCCCTGTCCCACGCGTCCGTCACGTGGCGGGTCAGACGCGACTCGACCGCTCCGAGCGCGAGCGCCCCGAACGCGATGTCTCCGACGAGCTGCGGGTCCTGATCGGCGAGCCCCGCGGCGAGCTGTTCGGCGGCGATGGTCTGGTGGTGAGCGTCCGCGACGACGTGGGTGTCGTAGAACAGCCGGGTCCACGCGTCGAGGCCGTGACGGCGCAGGACGAGGCTGAGATCCGCCATCACCCGCACCGAGGTCATCTCGAAGGCGGCGAGGTGGCCGATGGCGGCACCGCGGAGGCGCCGGTGCAGGCCGAACAGGCTCGCGAGGTTCACCGACGTGAGCGTCAGCCCCGGGATGTGGTCGAGGTAGGCGTGGTAGCGAGGATCGAGGCCGAGACGCTCGAGCGTCGTCGCGAACAGCTCCGCGTGGATGTCCTCCTCCCGCCCCTCGCCGTACTCCTCCTTCTGGATCTGTACCAGGGCAGCCTTGGGGCGCCCCGACAGGCGAGGGATCAGCAAGGTCTGAGGGTCGGCCTCCTTCAGCTGGTAGGCCGAGCGGTGCACGGCTTCCTCGCGCGAGTGCCACAGCTCGCCGTGCTCGAGCATCCACGCAGCGATCGAGGTGTCCGGCTCGCGGTCGGTATCGTGCGTCAACTCGCTGAGGAACCTGGCGATGTCCTCGACCGGCTCGATCGCGCCGACGAGCTCGCGCAACCGGGCCTCCAGATCGTGCTCGAGGATGCGGCGGACGTGCAGCAGGGACGGCTCCCACTCCCAGTGGTCGTCGACACCGGGCCAGCCGCGGAAGTGCAGCTCGTAGCACAGGTATAACGCGAGCGGGGCGTCCTCACCCTCGATCGGGTCGTCGTCGTTCGGGAAGGGCGCGTCCTCGAGCGTCCGCACCGTGCCGCGCAGTGCGTCGATCAGCCACTCGGAGAGCTCTCCGCGCGGCTCGGGCAGCAGCTCGGCGCGTTCGATCACGCCCCAAGGGTGACGCCGTCCGCCGCGACGGGCATCTCGGCACCCTGGCCGGGCTGCCGGGCCCGTCCGACACCGGCTCTCAGCTCGTGGGACCGCCGTGCTTGGCTCGCTTGGCGGCGCGGGCCCGGAGGGCCTGATCGAGCTCGACCTTGCGCAACCGGATGGTCTCGGGCGTGATCTCGACCGCCTCGTCGGCGCGGACGAACTCGAGCGCCTGTTCCAGGGAGAGGCGCCGGGGCGGGGCGAGGCGGACCAGTTCCTCCCCCGTGGAGGAGCGCACGTTGGTGAGCTTCTTCTCCTTGGTGGGGTTGACGTCGATGTCCTCGGAGCGAGCGTTCTCGCCGACGATCATCCCCTCGTACACCTCGGTACCGGGCTCGATGAAGAGCTGGCCGCGCTCCTGCAGGTTCAGCAGCGCGAACGAGGTCGCCTGGCCGTGGCGGTCGGCGACGAGGCTGCCGTTCGGCCGGGTCGAGATGTCGCCGTGCCACGGCGCCCAACCGTCGAAGTTGTGGTGGAGCAGGCCGGTGCCGCGGGTCTCGGTGAGGAACTCGGTCCGGAACCCGATCAGGCCGCGCGCGGGGACGACGTACTCGATCCGGACCCAGCCGGTGCCGTGGTTGACCATCTGCTCCATGCGCCCCTTGCGCAGGCCCAGGAGCTGGGTGACCACTCCGACGTAATCCTCAGGGACGTCGATGGATAGGTGCTCCATCGGCTCGTGAACGCTGCCATCGATCTCGCGTGTGACCACCTGGGGCTTCCCCACGGTGAGCTCGAAGCCCTCGCGGCGGAGCTGCTCGACGAGGATGGCGAGCTGGAGCTCTCCCCGGCCTTGCACCTCCCACGTATCCGGCCGGTCGGTCGGGTTCACGCGCAGGGAGACGTTGCCGACGAGCTCCTGGTCGAGACGGTTCTGGATCAGGCGCGCGGTGAGCTTGTCGCCGCTGCGTCCCGAGAGCGGTGACGTGTTCACACCGATGGTCATCGACAGGCTCGGCTCGTCGACGGTGATCACCGGCAGGGGACGGGGGTCGTCGGGGTCGGCCAGCGTCTCGCCGATCATGACGTCGTCGAGACCGGCCACGGCGATGATCTCCCCGGGGCCGGCTTCGTCGGCTTCGGTACGGGTGAGCTGCTCGGTGATGTACAGCTCGGTGATGCGGACCTTCTCCACCGACCCGTCGACCTTGCACCAGGCGACCGTCTCGCCGCGCTTCAGCGTCCCGTGGTGGATGCGGCACAGCGCGAGGCGCCCGACGTACACGGATGCGTCGAGGTTGGTCACCAGGGCCTGGAACGGGTGATCGGGGTCGTAGGTGGCCGGGGGGATGGTGGTGTGGATGGTCTCGAACAACGGCTCGAGGTCCGTGCCGGGCAGGCCGAGGTCGAGCGTGGCCGTGCCGGCGCGCGCGTTGGTGTAGACGATCGGGAAGTCGATCTGCTCGTCGTCCGCGCCGAGGTCGATGAACAGGTCGTAGACATCGTTGACGATCTGCTCGATGCGTGCGTCGGGGCGGTCGATCTTGTTGACCACGAGCACGATCGGCAGCCGCAGCTCCAGCGACTTGCGCAGCACGAACCGGGTCTGGGGCAGGGGGCCCTCGCTCGCGTCCACGAGCAGCAGCGCCCCGTCGACCATCGTCAGGCCGCGCTCGACCTCGCCGCCGAAGTCCGCGTGGCCAGGCGTGTCGATGATGTTGAGCTTGACCCCGCGGTGGCGCACCGAGGTGTTCTTGGCGAGGATCGTGATGCCCTTCTCGCGCTCGAGGTCGCCCGAGTCCAGCACCCGGTCCTCGACGTCCTGGTTGTCCCGGAACGCCCCGGACTGCCACAGCATCGCGTCGACCAGCGTGGTCTTGCCGTGGTCGACGTGGGCGATGATGGCGAGGTTGCGCAGGTCGTCGCGCGTGGCCATGAGATCCTCGTGGGTGGAGGGAGGATGACAGGAGACAAGCGAACGCCCGCCACGTTGGGCGGGCGTCCGACAGGGTACCTGTCTCCAGGTCAGGTCACCGGTTGAAGAGCCTGTTCCGGGCGAGGCGGCTGAGGTTCACGGCGATGTCCCACAGGGCCTTGGGGATGGCGATCAGCGCCGCGGCCGGCGGCTGCGACGGTGACATCGGGCCGGGACGCATCGGGGCGACCTTCCAGACCTTCACCATCGCGGCTCCGAGTTCACGCCTCCGCTCCTCGTCCCACTGCTCTCGCAGCTTGGGGAACAGCTCCTGCTCCTCCTCCTCGATGTGGTGACGGACGTTCTCCATCAGGACCGTCACCTTGGCGTCGTAGCGCTCGCGTTCGGGGGTCATGAAGTCGAGTTCCGCCATGAGCAACTCGGCGGCGTGGTGCTCCTCGAGGCTCTCGTCGATCTCGTCTCCGGCCCCCTCGATCTCGTTCTTGACCGCGGGGTAGAGCACCTGTTCCTCGACCTGGGCGTGCTTGACCAGGTCCGTGATGATCTGGCCGACGAGCTCCTGCTTGCGCTTGGAGGGACGGCCCGACAGTTCCTCGTACTCCTGGAACATCTCCCGGATGCGGTCGTGCTGGCGCTTCAGCAGAGCAACGGCGTCAGGGCCGGTGTCATCGAGCTCGAGCGCTGCGACGAGTTCTTCCTTCGACATCTGCGAGCGGCCATCGATGTCGCGCTCCTGCGCGATCTCGTACAGCTCCTCGCGGGTCATGTCCTGGTAGCGGACGTTGGTGGTCGTGCTCACGGTTTCCTCCTGTGACGTCGTGCACCACGATGCGTGACCAGGTCGCGCAACCCCAACCCCCAGCACGGTCACACGACCGGGGTCCAGGTCGTTGGTGCCCGAACGGTCGAGCCGCGGTGGCACGAGCCGTGTCGACACGACGTCGGCGTCCGAGCAGGGAACGGCCCCTGGCGTGGCGAAACCCTCTCGCGTAGGTCCCCTCTTGGAGGTCGTCCATGCGCGCCCGTCGTGTCCTCGTGTCCCTCGCGCTCGCGGCGATCGCCGTCGTCCCGCTCGCGATGGCGCCCGCCCCGCTCGCATCGGGACCGCTGGAGGGCGTGGACCCCACCCGGGTGTTCCCCGACCCCCTGATCAAGGGCGATTTCATCCAGCTCACGCCCGATCCGGTGACCGGCGAGAGCGAGTACCTGTCAGGTCTCGCCGAGCTCGAGGAGCTGTACCCCGACGCGATCGAGGTCGATGACATCTGCGATCTCGCATGCGAGCACCTCAGCGACGCCGACCGATCCAAGCTCGACGCGGGTGGATGGCTGACCGAAGAGGGCACGATCACCTCCGTCGGGGGCCACCGCCTGACGGTTATCACGGTGACGGACGAGGCCTACGAGGACGTGCCCGTCGACGAGCGCATCGACCTGTACTTCTCGATGTCGATCCACGGCAACGAGCGCGCCGGTCTCGAGGGTTCGCTGCGGTTCATCGAGGACCTGGCCATCCACCTCTACGACGAGCGGCAGAACGAGGCGCAGCACCTGCTGCGCAACGGCGACCCCGAGCGGCCCTTCTACACCGAGCTGACCACCACCGAGGCCCTCCGCGCGGCGCGCCTCGTCTTCGTGGACCTCAACCCCGACGGGTGGGCCGACGGTGACCGCTGGGGCGGGCAGCGCCTGTTCAAGCGTGGCAACGACAACGGCATCGACCTCAACCGCCAGTGGCCGACGCTCGGTTGGCACTCCATCCGAGGGGAGCAGTACCGCACGATGTCGCAGCCCGAGGCCATCGCCGGACGCGCGCTCATCGAGGGCACGCTCGGGGTACCGGAGGGCGCCGCCGACCTCCACGGCGAGAACCACGACAACGTGCTGCTCGCGATCATGTTCCCTGCCGGGGAGTTCGACCCCGGTCAGCTCGCTGGGCAGGTCGAGCTCGCCGAGGCCATCAAGTACAACGTCAACAACTCGGTGCACCCTGGCGCGGCGGGTCTGCTCAGCAACCACTTCGACTCGCCCGTGTACCCGGCTGAGTACCACACCGCCTACGACGCGATCGGCTACGACGACTCGGGGTTCCAGGGTGACTACCTGGTGCAGCAGGGCATCCTCGAGATGGACCACGAGTACATCTTCAGCAACATCGTGCCGTCATCGGTGTTCGTCCCCGAGCTCGAGCAGGTCCACGTGGACACGACCCGGGCGCTGCTCGAGGCCACCCTGGTGACGACGATCCAGGGCTACACCGGCGAGGGCATCACGTACACCGCGGACCTCGGTGATGGGGTCGTGGCGTACGTGCACAACCCCGAGATCCTCACCGACGACTGTCAGCTCGACCTGTCGGTGCCCGAGACGAGCTGTGACGAGCCGCTGCCGGCGACCGCGTTCGACCTGCCCCAGCAGCCCTACACGTCGACATCGATGCGCTACTACGAGGATCTGGCTCCGTTCGTGGATGAGGGCAGCCAGCTCGTGCCTGTCCCGGCCGACGCCGTCGCCGCGGGGGACCTCGACGGGGTCGACACGCTGGTGATCACCAACCGCGATGTCCCGCGCGTCGCCGACGAGGCGGGCAACCTCAGTGAGGTCGACACTGAGGCGTTCTGGCCGGCAGTCAAGGCCTTCGCGGAAGGTGGCGGGACGGTCGTCCTGACCGATGAGGCCCTGGAAGGTCTCGAGACCATGGGCGTGGTCCCGGCCGACTCCGTGACGCGCGTGACGCAGTACGCGGGTGAGGTCAAGCAGATCGACACCGACCACCCGCTCCTAACGGGTGTCGGCGGGGTCATCGGCCAGACCTACTTCGAGGTGCCGATGGGTTACGCCGTCAACACCGCGCCCGCTTACCGCGTCGACACGGATGCGTGGGAGGCGGCTGGCGGCACGACCGCGGCGGTCGCTGGCAGCGACGGTTTCGCTGGCCTCACGCCGAGCTACGAGACGACGCTGGGATCGCTCGTCGTCGGGGACGGGAAGGTCACCGTCTTCGGTGCCATCCTCCCCGACGGGTTCCAGGGCTCGAGGCACACGCACGGCCTGGCCGACTACGCGGTGACCTACGCGGGCAACGCCATCCTGGTCAACGCGCTGGCGGGGTTGTGACCCCCACCGTGATCAACCGGTGAACGTCTCCGGACCCGCCAGCAGCTCGACCACAACCTTGGTCACCACCCAGGTGCCGGTGTCGTCCTGGTCGAGTTCGACCGTCATGCGGCCGAGGACGTAGTCCTCGGTCAGAGCGTAGGTCTCCTGCCCCTTGCGGCCGATCCGGACGCCGTCCGCGGGCAGATCCGCCTCGGGGACACCGAGCATGGCCTCGGCCTGGCTGCGTGCGACCTCGTCGTCGAACGCGTCGCCCATGTCGCTGGGATCTACGACCGTGTCGACGCAGTCGATCGTCCCTTCGAGGCACGCGCCGGCGGCGGGCGGGGCGACTCCGTTGCTGGGTGCGGCCATGCCGCTGGTGCTGGCTTCGTCCCCGCCACCGCAAGCGGTGAGCAGGGCCACGACCGCGGCCGCGGCCGCGGCGATGGTGGTGCGCTTCATCAGAGGTTCTCCTCGGGCTGGGGCGACGTCGCTGTCGCCCACGGGGGGTGGGACGCCGCCGACAGCGGGGCGGTTCCCCCTGACGTCACCCTGGCCATCGATCGCCACCACGCAGAACGCTGGCGTCGACGCCGTACGGATCTGCGGGTCGTCCTCCAGCGACCCCGATCCGACCTGAGGTAGCGTGACTGCGGAGCCAGGAGGTACGGGTGGAGTTGGTCAACCAGGACGTGGGCTGCACCACGGGCGACATCTGCCCCAGCTGCGGCGGCGACGACCTCCTCCCCGAGCACCAGCACGTCAAGTGCCCCTCCTGCGGCTACATCGGGCCCTGCTGCTGGTGATCGCTGCCGTGCCGGAACGCAACGTCCTCGGTGGTGAACTCCAGCCGTGCAGCATCGATCCGCTGACGGGATGGTTCCGTGACGGCTCGTGCCGCACGGGGCCGGGCGACATCGGCAGCCACACCATCTGCGCTGTGATGAGCGCGGAGTTCCTCGCCCACCAGCGCGGCATCGGCAACGACCTGTCCACGCCCCGGCCCGAGTACGGCTTCCCCGGACTGCAACCCGGTGACCGGTGGTGCGTGACCGCGCCGAACTGGTTGCGGGCGCACGAGGACGGCGTCGCGGCTCCGGTCGTGCTGGCGTCGACCAGCGACGCCGTGCTCACCATCGTTCCCCTCGAGGTGCTGCGGGAGCACGCCGTCGACGTCCCCGACGACCTGGGCGACCTCGACGGCTGACGCCGGTTGCGCCGAGGGCGATCGGCGAGCCTGGCCCGGCGACGAGAACGCGCGTGGATGCGCGTTTCCGTCAGGCTGACGGGCCCGGCCGGGTTGGCCGTGACAGGAACGCGCGTGGATGCGTGTTTCCGTCAGGCTGACGGGCCCGGGCCGGGTTGGCGGTGACAGGACCGCGCGTGGTTGCGTGTTCCCGTCGTGGCGTCGGGTCGTCCGGCGACATCGTGACCACGCTGGGCCCGCCGGAAGCGCAGACAGGCTACGCACAGTTCCGGCGGGGCGCTGACCACGTGGTGGCCTGATCCGATCAGCTGGCGGACACGACCGGATCAGGCCTGCGGTCGGCCCACGGACGTGCCTCCTCGAGTTGGGCCGCCAGCCGGAACAGAGTGGCCTCGTCGCCGAACCGGCCGAGCGCGTGCAGCCCGATCGGCAGGCCGTCGGCATCGGTCCCAACCGGCACCGACATGGCGGGATTGCCGGTGACGTTGGCCAGCTCCCCGTCGAACATCAGGTACTTGCCGGCGTTGCGTGAGCCGCGGAGCGGGTCGCTCTCGGTGCCGACCAGCTCGCCGAGCGGCGGTGGTGGAGCACCCAGGGTCGGGGTCAGCCACACGTCGAAGGTGTCGAACCACGCGGCGACCCTGCGCCCGATCCGCTGCATCGCTTCGATCGCCAGGAGGTAGTCGGTGGCGGTGACGCCCTGCGCGGACTCCCAGTAAGCCAGGGTCTGCGGCTCGATCTCACCATCCGCCGGCGGACGACCGAGCCTGCGGCGCCAGTACCCGAGGAGCCATCCGGTGGCGGCGCGGTAGAGGGTGCCGAGTGACGGGTCGTAGGCCGGCTCGTCGAGACCGTCGGGTACGGCTTCCTCGACGACGTGGCCGAGTTGTTCGAGGAGTCTGGCTGTCGCGTCGACCGCAGACACCCAGTCCGGGTCGACCTGCTGGTCCCCGCGGGGGCGCGTCGAAACCGCGAT